>JAZNFD010000001.1:0-20116 GCA_045588975.1 Acutalibacteraceae bacterium
GTTCTTCTTGTCAATGAGTGAACGAAGCACACCGTCTGTAATCTTTACAACACGGTCAAGCTCTGCGGGAAATTCGGGAGCAGCCTGATAGTTGAAGAGAACGTAGTAACCCTCTGTTTCGTCGTTGATAGCATAAGCGAGCTTACGCTTGCCCCACTCATCAACGCTCTCAAGAGTGCCGTTAGCTTCGATCATAGCCTTGAATTTCTCCATGAGAGGCTGAACAGCTTCTTCGCCTTTGGCAACTGAAAAAACCATCATTGTCTCATAGCTGATGTTTGCTGACATTCTTAAAGCACCTCCTTCTGGTCTTTGGTCACGGTGCATCCGTGACAAGGATAAAAATAAGTTAATCCTGCTGCTTATCCGCAGCGGGTTATTATTCTAACAGAAGAATCAGCGCTTGTCAAGAGAATTTTTCGGGTATTGCGAAAAAAATTAAAAAAGTATATAATATATGCGTAATGAGGTGAAAGAATGAACGAAAGGCTTCCCTATCTCCGAAAAAAATCAATGAGTCTGCCACTGACACCCGGTGTTTATCTTATGAAAAACAAAAAGGGTGAAATTATCTATGTCGGCAAGGCAAAGGCTCTCAAAAACAGAGTAAGCTCCTATTTCGGCTCGCAGAACGGAATGTGGATAAAGGTGCGCAGAATGGTTGAAAACGTTGAGGATTTCGACTATATTCTCTGCGACAGCGAATTTGAAGCGCTCATTCTCGAATGTTCACTCATCAAACAGCACAGCCCGAAATACAACATTCTTCTCAAGGATGACAAAGGATACCATTATATAAAAATCACAAAAAACGGCTGGAAGAATTTCTCAGCAGTCAAGCAAAAGCTTGACGACGGTGCGGAATACATCGGACCCTACACAAATTCATACGGCATCACGAACGCGATCGACACGGCAAAAAAGATTTTTCTTCTGCCGCAATGCACAAAAGTTTTTCCGAGAGATTTCAAAAAAAGCCGACCCTGCCTCAATCATTTTATCGGCCAATGTGCGGCACCGTGCGCAGGCAAAATGACCGAAGCGGAGCACTCCGAAGCGGTTGACAGGGCGATAGATTTCATCATAAACGGCTCGGGCAAGGCAATCGACGACCTGACTGCAAAAATGCTCGAAGCATCGGAAAATCTTGAATTTGAAAAGGCGGCTAAAATCAGGGATAAAATCAACGCAATAAAGAAAGTTACGGAAAAGCAGAAGGTTGTTGCCGCATCAGTTGAAGAGCAGGATGTTTTCGCAGTTGTCTGTGCAGATTCAAAGGCGTGTCTTTCGGTTATCCGATTCAAGGATGCCCGCCTTTACGACACTGAGCATTTTATCATCGACCTGCCCGAAGATATGCCCGAAGCACGCCGCGAATTGATAAGAAGCTATTATTCCATAAGGGACTTCGTACCCAGAAGAATTGCCGTTGACGGCGAGGTTGCCGACAGCGAGGTGCTCTGCGAATGGCTTTCTTCGCTTGCAAAAAGAAAGGTCAGCATCGTCACTCCGCAGAGAGGCGAGCAGCATTCGCTGATGGAAATGTGCCGTTCGAATGCCGCGCAGAAGCTCGGAATTTATCTCGGTAAAACAGGAAAAGCTACCGCCGCACTCGATGAACTCGGCACACTTCTCGGACTCAAATCACCTCCCGAATTCATCGAATCCTATGATATATCGCACACTGCAGGCAGCGAAAACGTTGCGGGAATGGTTGTTTTCAAAGGCGGTGTTCCTTATAAAAAATCTTACCGTCGTTTTGCCATCAAAGGCTTTTCGGGTCAGGATGACTATGCATCAATGGCGGAAGTAATCGAGCGCAGAATCCTGCGCTATTTTGAAGAAAAAGACAGCGGCGAAGGCTTCGGCAGACTGCCCGACCTCATTCTGCTCGACGGCGGAAGCGGTCAGGTGAATGCGGTAAAACCCGTGCTGGAGAAATACAATCTCGACATTCCACTTTTCGGAATGCTCAAGGATTCGCACCACAAAACAAGAGCAATCGCCCTCTCGGGCGACGAACTTTCGCTGACCTCGAAGCGTGCGGCATTCACTCTCGTTTCAACCATTCAGGAAGAAGTTCACCGCTATGCAATCGAATACCATCGGAACAGACGAAAGAAATCCACCCTTTCCTCAACCCTCACATCCATTGAGGGCATCGGCGAGAGCAGATGCAAGGCTCTCCTTAAACATTTCAGAACGGTGAAGGCGGTTTCCGAAGCATCGGAGGAAGAACTTGCCTCCGTAAAAGGCATGAATAAAAATGCCGCAAGGGCGGTTTTTGAAGCATTTCACGGTAAAAATACAGACAGTCAGAGTTGATTCCGACAAAAAAATTACCATATATTTGTATTTTATCTTGACATTTAATCGTGTTTGGTGCGATAATAGATTGATACATTATCTGCGGAGGTTTCTAAATGAGAGTAATAACTGGCACTGCAAGAGGAATGACACTCAGAACTCTTGAAGGCGATAATGTAAGACCCACAACAGACAAGGTCAAAGAAGCGGTATTCAGCGCAATTCAGTTTGAAATTGAAGGACGCAGAATCCTCGATTTGTTTGCAGGCTCGGGTCAGCTCGGTATCGAAGCTCTCAGCAGAGGTGCAAAAAATGCGGTTTTCGTTGATGCGGATAAAAACGCAATCAGAATCATCAAGGAAAATCTCGCAAAAACAAAGCTCGACTCCCTTGCAACCGTTGCTCAGACGGATTCAATCGCATTCCTGTCGATGACGGATAAGGTTTTCGACATTGCATTCGTTGACCCGCCTTATGAAACGGGCCTTCTCCAGAAAGCGATGGCAAAAATCGATGAGCATATCGCTGAGGGCGGCGTTGTTATCTGCGAGCATCCCTTCAAAGAGGAGCTTGATGACGAAATCGGCGCATTGAAGAAATACAGAGAATATAAATACAGCAAAACGGCCGTAACCGTTTATCGGAAGGACTGATTGAATGAAAACGGCTATCTGCCCCGGAAGCTTTGACCCCGTAACCATCGGCCATATCGACATTATCCGCCGTGCGGCAAAGCTTTTCGACAGGGTTATCGTATGCGTAATGGTAAACCGCAACAAAACCAACGGATATTTCACCGTTGAAGAGAGAGTGGAGCTCCTCAAGAGAAGCCTCACGGATATAGAAAATGTTGAGGTTGAAATGCACTACGGACTTCTTGCGGAATATGCTGAAGAAAAAGGTGCGTGCGCCGTCGTAAAAGGACTGCGCGCCGTTTCGGATTTCGAATATGAATTCCAGCAGGCACTCACCAACAAAAAGCTCAATCCGGAGCTTGAAACGGTGTTCCTGACCGCAAACGCAGAAAATATGTACCTGTCATCAAGTGTTGTGAAGCAGGTTTGTGAGTTCGGCGGAGATATCAGCGAATTTATCCCTGCCGAGGTATGTGAAGATATAATCAGACGAATTAAAGAAAGGAACGGTTTTTCGAAATGAATATTGAGAATTTACTTGACCAGATTGAAGATATACTTGAGGCGGGCACAAAAGTTCCCCTTTCAAGCAAAATCGGTGTTGATGCCGCTGCCATCAGAACCGCCATTGAAGATATCAGACTCAATCTCCCCAACGAGCTGACTCAGGCAAGAGCTATCGTTGCAGACAGAAACAATATCCTCATCAAGGCTAAGGACGAGGCAGTCAGCGCCGTTACGGGCGCTCAGGAAAAATCAAGAGCCCTCATCTCCACAGCCGAAGATAAGGTAAGAGCTTTGGTTCTCAAGACCGAAGATTATTCAAAGAATAAGCTCGCTGAAGCCGAAGCACAGGCAAAGCAGATTGTCAACACCGCAAACGATGATGCAAAAATCATCAGAGCAAACGCTCAGCTTGAAGCTGCAGCTATGGTTGACAGCAGCGAAATCGTTATTCAGTCAAAGGCAACCGCAGAGGCAATCATCACCGCCGCTCAGCAGGAAGCCGCATCAACAATCGCAGGCGCAAAGGCTCAGGCTGAAAACATCGTTTCCGCCGCAACGGAGCAGGCTGAAAGAACAATCGAGGATGCAAGAATCCGTTCGGATGAAGCTATCGACAAAGCAAACAAGTGGTCTGCCGAAATCAGAATTGCCGCAGGCGACTTTATTGAGGACATAATGAAAACCGCAGACGAAGCCATCTCCACCAGCCTTGCGGAAATTCAGACCGCACGCAGCAACATCAGAAACGTAACAGGTAAAATCGAGCCTCCCGCAAGCACAGGCGGCGACGATGAGTTTTTCACAGAATAAAAACAAAACCCTCTGTCCGTAAAGGCAGAGGGTTAAATTCAGTCATTCATTTTGCTGTCTTCGGATGATATGCGGCGGACATAGTCCAGAATATCCTTTTTGCGGATACTGTTTCTGAAGAGGGCAAGCAATTTAAGTTCGTCGCGCGTAAGCTCAGAGCCGTCTTTATCGTCGGGAGAAGATGCTTTAGCGTAAGAAGCAACCTCGTTCTTGTTCACCACTTCATCGGGGTAATCGCCGATAAGCTCATCAACCGAAACACCGTAGAGAGCGGCAAGCTGAATAATACTGACAAGATCGGGGTTTCTCGAAACCTCATATTTGGAATAGGTGGAACGCTCAAGACTAAGATAATCAGCAAGAAATTTCTGCGTATATCCGTTTTCTTTTCTGAATTTACGGAGGTTTTCACCCAAAGCAGTCCGCTTCGACTCAAAATATTCGCTCATCTCTTCACCCCTTCACGCGTATCATTTATCTAATTATACTTGTTTTCCGGCAAATTTCATTAAAAGTGGCAAATTGTCACACTTTTCACGGAATAAAAGGAGTTTTCTCTATGAACAATTCAATATTTGCAAAAACAAAATATTTCATTATCGATATGGACGGAACATTTTACCTCGACGGTAATATTATTGACGGTTCCAAGGAATTTATTGAAAAGGTTAAGGAAAGCGGCAGAGATTTTTATTTCTTTACCAACAATTCCTCAAATAATGTTGAAGTCTGCAGGGCAAAGCTCGAAAAAATGGGCTTTCCCGTTGATGAAAACCGAGTTATCATCTCATCTCACGTTGCTGCGGATTATCTCAACCGTAACTACGCAGGCAAAAAAGTTTTTCTTCTCGGCAACGAAAGACTGACGGGCGATTTCAAGGCGGCAGGAATCAATCTTGTTGATTCCGACCCCGACATCGTTGTCCTCGGTTTCGACACCACCCTCACCTATCAGAAAATGTGGGATGCCGTTAAATATATCGACAAGGGTGCGGTTTATCTCGCAACCCATCCCGACCTCAACTGCCCCACCGCAGACGGATATATGCCCGATACCGGCTCAATGATTGAGCTTTTTGCCGCATCAACCGGCAAAAGACCCGTCGTTCTCGGCAAGCCTATGACTGCGACGGTTGATTACATCACCGAAATGCTCGGCTGTGAAAGAGAAGAGCTTGCATTTGTCGGCGACAGACTCGCAACGGACATCGCAATCGGTATGAATCACGGCATTCCCTGCGCTCTTGTTTACAGCGGAGTCACAACTCCCGAGGAATACGAAAATTCTGATATCAAGGCAAGCGTTGCGGTTGAAAACCTCAAGGCTCTTGCGGCATATCTTTAACCATAGATAGATATAGAGCAAAAATGTCAGTTCGAAACCTTCCTGACAGATGCCTGCTCGGCATCAAACAAAACTAAAGGCGCTGCACGGCAGCAAAAGGAGCGTTAAAATGAATAACAAAAAAATTATGCACCTCGTACAAGGCGCGATGATTGCTGCGGTCTATGCCGCGGCAACCTACGCAAGCGCAGTTCTCGGAATCGCTTACGGTCCGGTTCAGTTCCGTTTTTCGGAGGCATTGACGGTTCTTGCCGTCTTTTCACCCGCCGCCGTACCCGGACTCACCATCGGCTGTATCCTCGGCAATCTTTCAAGTCCGTTCGGCATCTGGGACATCGTTTTCGGCTCGCTCGCAACACTTCTTGCGGCACTTTCGGCACGAAAACTCAGAAAAATAACCTTCAAAGGATTGCCCCTGCCTTCAATAATTATGCCCGTAATTTTCAACGCATTGATAGTCGGTGCAGAAATTACTTTTCTTATGCCGACGGATGAAGCAAGCTTTTCGGCATTTGCCGTTGCCGCTCTGGAAGTCGGCGCAGGTGAACTCGCAGTCTGCCTTGCAGGCGGAATTCCGGTTTTCTATGCGTTGAAGAAAATGAATCTTTTTAAATAATGACCAATACCTTTTCTTAATTGAAGAGGGATTTTTCTATATGTGTTACATTTCTAAGTTTATTTAATAACCGTATGGTTATAATACGAATAATTTTACATTCAAAATGCTAAAATGTCAATAACCAAACAGTAATAAAAGGCGGTGAGGTTATTGGCTTATTACAAAAGAATACGTGATTTGCGTGAGGACAATGACCTTACACAGGCACAGGTCGCAGAATATCTTCATATGAAGCAACCGCAATATAACCGCTATGAACGGGGTTTGCGTGATATCCCTTCCGATATTCTGATTGCACTCGCAAAACTTTACAACACATCAACCGATTACATCCTCGGCTTAAAAGATGAATAAGACTGACTCGACGGGCGTGAAATCACGTCCGTTTTTGTTATGCAATTCATCTTTATATTATTAAAAATAAATATTATATTTTGTTGACAATTTACAATTGATTTGATAAAATAAAGTGTATATTTATATATTTCCCTTTTTGCAATCTAATTAAGGAGGAAATCAAAATGATTGACCAGAAAACCTTGGCGTACATCAACCTGTACGGCGTGCTGGGTACTCTCGAAAACCTCTGCGAGCTCGCTCCCGAGGCAAAGAGTATTCTCACAAACAAAAAGCCCATCTCAATCGGTTTTGAAGTAAAGGACGGTCCCAGTGCCACAATCACCTTCAAAAACGGCAAGTGCAGAATGGAGCAGGGCTGCGCAAAATGCGACGTTAAGCTCCCCTTCAGCTCCTGCGAAAAATTCAACGGACTTATTGACGGAACAGTTACTCCCATCCCCTCAAAGGGTTTCCTTCACATCAAGTTCCTTCTGAATGATTTCACAAAGCTCACCGACTTGCTTAACAAGTATATGAGACCCGACCCCGCTGACCTTGAGGACGAAGATTTCTTCAGAATCAGCACAACTCTTATGATGTATACCATTTCCGTAGCTATCGCTCAGATCGGTAACAACGACGAAATCGGCAAGTTCTCCGCTCAGCAGATGGTTGACGGCGAAATTGCATTCAGCATCAAAGACGGTCCCTCTGCAACAATCAGAGTTAAAAACCACAGACTTCTCGCCGTTAAAAAGCCCAGCGAAACTCCCAGAGCAGTTATGGAGTTCGCAAACATCAAGCTTGCAAGAGATCTCTTTGACGGCAACGTCAACGCTATCGCTTGCATCGGTACAGGCGACATCGTTATGAAGGGCATGATTTCAATGCTCGACAACCTCAACAGAATTCTTGACAGAGTTGCTCTGTATCTTGCATAAGGAGGAAGAGAAATGAGCATGAAGATTAACACACACGCAAAAAGTGCCGAGCTTTTCCAGAGAGCGGCAAAGGTTATTCCCTCAGGTCTTTACGGCCATCAGGGCCCCGCAGAAGGCTGCTGCATCCCTGTTTCGGCATATCCTCTTTTCAGCCAGAAGGCTCAGGGTACATATTTCTGGGATGTTGACGGCAACAAATATATCGACTATATGTGCGCATACGGTCCCAATGTTCTCGGCTACAACGACCCCGACGTTGACAAGGCTGTTATGGAGCAGATGAAGATTGAAAACTGCGTTACCGCACCTTCAACAAAGATTATCGAATTTGCAGAGCTTATGGTTGACACCGTTGCTTCCGCAGACTGGGCATTCTTTGCAAAGAACGGCGGCGACACAACAACAGCGGCTATCATGACCGCAAGAAACGCAACCCACAGAAAGAAGATTATCTTCGTTAAGGGTTATTACCACGGCGTTGCACCCTGGTGCCAGAAGGTTGACTATCCCGGTGTTATCCCCGAGGATGTTGCAAATAACCTTTACGTTGACTGGAACGATTTCGAGCAGCTTGAGAGAGTTGTTGCAGAAAATGAAGGCGAAATCGCCGCGTTCATCTCGACTCCCTATATGCATGGCAACTTTGTTGATAATGTTCTTCCCGCAGAAGGCTACTGGCAGAAAGTCCGCAAGCTCTGCACCGACAAGGGCATCGTTCTTATTGTGGACGACGTTCGCTGCGGTTTCAGACTTGACCTTGCAGGCTCCGACCATCACTACGGCTTTGAAGCTGACCTTATCTGCTTCTGTAAAGCTCTCGCAAACGGCTGGAACGTTTCGGCTCTTTGCGGTAAGGACTGGCTCAAGAGCTCAATCAGCGGTCTTTCATACACAGGCAGCTATTGGATGAGCGCAGTTCCCTTTGCGGCGGCTATCGCTTGTATCAACAAGATGAAGGAAATCGACCTTCCCAAGTTCTGTCTCGACAAGGGCACCATGCTCTGCGACGGTCTTAAGGCTGCAGCCGCAAACAACGGCTTCAACCTCAACGTTTCGGGCGAACCCGCACTCTTCTATCTGATGCTCAAGGATGACGATTCGCTCATGCTTCATCAGGAATGGATTGCAGAGGTTGTCAAGAGAGGCGTTTATATGACCAACCACCACAACCACTTCATCAACGCAGCTCTTTCAGACGAGGATATCAAGCACACTATCGAAGTTGCAGAAGATGCATTCAAGGCTGTACGCAAGAATCACCCCGAACTCGGCTGATTTTAAATTAAAACCAAAGCGTGTTATCGCTTACTTATAAAATGTAATCGATGATTACAAAAAACAAGGAGGAATTCACCATGGCATTAACCAAGCAGGAATGGCTCGAGCTTGAAAAGCAGGCTAATGAGCTTCGTAAGCTTTGCCTTGACACCACCTACTGGGCAGGCAGTGCTCACATCGGCGGCGGCATGAGCGTTATGGATATGCTCACCATTCTCTACTACAAGTACATGAAATATGACGTTGCAAATCCCCAGTGGGAAGACAGAGACCGTTTCATTCTCAGTAAGGGTCACGCAGGCGTTGCTCTCGCAAGCCTTGTCTGCCACGTCGGTTTCGACGACAAAGAAAAGCTCAAGACCTTCAACCTCAGCAACTCAACAATGGGTATCCATCTTGACTCAAACAAGGTTAAGGGCATTTACGCTTCAACAGGCTCACTCGGCCACGGTCTTTCAATCGCTCTCGGTACCGCTCTTGCAGCAAAGGTTCTCGGTAAGGACTATATGACATACTGTATCCTCGGCGACGGCGAATGCGACGAAGGCTCAAACTGGGAAGCAGGTATGGCTGCCGCTCACTTCAAAGCAGACAACCTCATCGCTTTTGTTGACCGCAACAAATGCATGATCGACGGCCCCACAGAAGAAGTTATGAAGCTTGAACCCCTTGCAGACAAGTGGCGTTCCTTCGGCTTCGAGGTTATCGAGGTTGACGGTCACAATATGAGCGCTCTTTCAGACGCTATCGACGCTGCTCTTGCGATTAAAGAAAAGCCCGTTATGATTATCGCTGACACCATCAAGGGCGCAGGCGTTGATTATATGGAAGGCGACTACAAGTGGCACTACGGCGCACTCAATGAAGAAAAATATGAGCTTGCAAAGGCAAGCCTTGAAAAGTACTATGCAGCACGTGTTGCACGTGCAGAAAAGGAGGGCATCTGATCATGGCAGGAGGACTGACTTATACCGCTACCGAATCAACCGCTTTCTCAACGGCTGAAATTTACGGTAAGGCTCTTTGCGAGCTCGGCGAAAAGCATCCTGAGGTTGTTGCTCTCACAGCTGACCTTGGTAAATCAACAAAAATCGGTATGTTCGGCGAGAAATTCCCCGACAGATATTTTAACGTAGGTATCGCAGAGCAGAATATGTTCGGTATGGCTGCAGGTATGGCAAGAGCAGGACTTGTTCCCTTCCTTTCCACCTTCTCGGTTTTCGCTTCTCTCAGAAGTGCTGATCAGCTCCACACCGACATCTGCTACCAGAACGTTAACGCAAAAATCATCGCTACCCACGCAGGCACATCCTTCGGTCAGGCAGGTTCAACTCACCACGCTATCTGCGATATGGCAGTTGCACGTTCAATCCCCAACCTCACCGTTATCTGCCCTGCTGACGGTCTTGAAACCTACAATGCAGTTCACGCTGCATACGATAACTTCGGACCTTACTACATCCGTATCAACAGAGGCTTCGACCGCGTTCTTTACGAAACAAGCGACTACGGCTTCGAAGTCGGTAAGGCTGTAACAATCAATGAAGGCTCCGATATCACAATCATCGCTTGCGGTTCATGCGTATTCCAGGCATACCAGGCAGCAAAGTTCCTTGAGGTTAACGACGGTCTTAAGGTAAGAGTTCTCAATATGCACACCATCAAGCCCATCGATAAGGAAGCTATCGTTAAGGCTGTTATGGAAACCCGCCGCATCATCACCGCAGAAGACCACAACATCCTCGGCGGTCTCGGCTCAGCTGTTGCTGAGGTTATCGTTGAAGCAGGTAAGGGCTGTGCATTCAAGCAGCTC
Source organism: Acutalibacteraceae bacterium (assembly GCA_045588975.1). Taxonomy (GTDB): domain Bacteria; phylum Bacillota; class Clostridia; order Oscillospirales; family Acutalibacteraceae; genus CAG-177. The sequence continues at coordinate 10,595 of JAZNFD010000001.1, forward strand.
GGTATCCCCGACAAGTTCGCTCCCATCGGCCTCCACGAAGACATTATGTCAACTCTCGGCATCGACCAGAACGGTATCATCGCTGCTGTTCGTGAAGTTATGGGTAAGGACTTCGAACTCGACGACGACTGGGACGACGAAGCATAATTTGAGTTATTTTCACTTTCCCGTAGAGCGAAAATAATCTCAAATCTGTAAGAAAGGAATGATTGATATGCCTTCAAGAGAAGACTATTTGACCAATAAAATTTTCCTTTGTGCCGTTCTTCCTCTTATCAAGACAATTGCAATGGATGACCCCAAGCTTGCAAAGAAATTCGAGCACGCTCACGCAGTTATCCAGGTCAGCGCAAAAGACCCCGAGTCACCCGACGGCAAGTTCTCAACACATTTTGTTGTTAACAGCGGCGAATGGCTCTGCCACGCAAACAAGGTTGCAACCAATGCTGACATTGAGCTTGAGTTCAAGAATATTGAAACAATGAACGCATTCTTCAAAGGAAAAATCGGCCCCGCAACCCTTCCCGCAATGAAGGGCGTTGCAAAGAAACCCGCTGTTTTCCTCGCTTTTATGATGACTCTTCTCAAGATGTCATCTCTCCTCACAGCTACCGAAGCTCCCGAGGACGAAGAAGCAAAGAAGCTTCTTGTTAAGTGCTATTTCTACCTGCTTTCAAGCGGTATCAGCACTCTCAACAAGCAGGGTCACGAGGAAATCCACAACTGGACTCTCAAGAGCCCCGACAGAGTTTATGCCTGGGCAGTTAACGGCTATCCCGAAATCTCGGCTTACATCCGCATCAAGGCAGGTAAGTCAAAGGCAGGCAGAGGCGTTTACAAGCGTGCTCTCCCCTTCTTCACAATGAGATTCGACAGCCTTGACAGCGCACTCGGCATTCTTATGGGCACCGCAGATATGCTCGAATTCACAAAGACCGGCAAGCTTATTATGGACGGCGCACCCGAATTCGGCGCAGAAATCGGTAACTACATGATGATGGTCGGCGACTACGCAAGATAAAACATAAAATCAACGGGACGGTGCAAATGCATCGTCCCGTTATTTTTTTATTTCTTATTAACTTTCGGAATTATCAGACATCCCGCAATAACCGCAACCGCTGCAACAACCGCAACAACAACCCATATCATCGGCTGACTGCCCGTATCGGGTGCAGAAACGGAATCGGGCGATGCCGCAAATGCGCTGAATGCCGCCGTCACAACGCCGAGAACCATTATCGCGCAAAGGACGATTGCAACTATTCTGACTATAATATTCTTTTTCATTATATTAACACCTCATATTTTCAGCAGAGTCTTCATCGCATCACCAATATCGGCGGCAATCTTCTCCGCACCTTCCTTTGTTTTTTCACAGCCTGTAATATAAACCTTGATTTTCGGCTCCGTGCCCGAGGGTCTGACTATTGCGAAATTGCCGTCGGGCAACGTGTAGGCAAGAATATTTGATTTTGACAGTCCGATTTCCCTTGCCGCACCGGTTGCGGTGTCGGTAATCGTACCCTTATCAAAATCGTAAACCTCAAGCACTTTCAGACCTGCAAGCTCTTTCGGCGGATTTTCTCTTGTTTCTGCCATAATCTCCGACATCTTCACCATACCGCTTGCGCCTTCGAAAACGAAGTTGTAAAGCTTGTCGGAATAAGCACCAAATTCGCCGTAAATATCATTGAGAACATCAACAAGTGTCTTGCCCTTGCTCTTATAATAAGCCGTCATTTCGCAGACCATAAGCGATGCGGAAACACCGTCTTTATCTCTTGCGTGAGTGCCGATGAGATAACCGTAAGCCTCTTCGAATCCCATAATGAATCTGTGTTCGTCGCCCGTTTTTTCAAGATTCGAAATGAATTCGCCGACATATTTGAATCCCGTCAGCACGTCAACAACCTTGCATCCGTATTTTGCCGCAACTCTTGTAATAAGCGGAGTCGACACAAACGATTTCGTCATAAGGGAGTTTTCGGGAAGCGTTCCCTTTTCTTTTCTTGAAGAAAGCATATATTCCGCAAGCAGAACTCCGACGTCGTTACCCGAAAGAAGAACATATTCGTCACCCGTCAGCACGGCAATGCCCACTCTGTCGCAGTCGGGGTCGGTTGCAAGAAGCAAATCCGTTTTTTCTTCTTTTGTCATTTCGAGCGCACACTCAAAAACCTGCCTGATTTCGGGGTTGGGATAGGGGCAGGTCGGGAATTTACCGTCGGGCATTTCCTGCGCCTTGACAACTCGGACGTTTTCGAATCCCGCTCTGCCGAGAACAGTTCTGACAGGAATATTTCCCGTGCCGTTGAGCGGTGTGTAGATTATTTTCAGGTCGCGTGCATCGGGGTTAATCGTTTTTTGCATCACAAGTGAATAAAACTCCTCCGCAACCTCGTCGGGGATATATTCAACAAGTCCGTTTTCCATCGCATCATCAAACGGAATGCGCTTGATATCCTCAAACATATCAACTTTCTGAATGAATCCGTAGGTCGCAAGTGCCGCCTCATCGGTCATCTGATAACCCGAGGGGTCGTAGCATTTGAATCCGTTATATTTCGAGGGATTGTGGCTTGCGGTGATAACTATTCCGCTGTCACACTTAAGGCGTCTGATAGCATATGAAAGCATCGGAGTCGGCATAAGAGTCGGAAAGATATACGCTTTCACACCGTTTGCGGCAAGCACTTCTGCACATTGCTTTGCAAAAACATCGGAATTGATTCTCGAATCGTAGCCGATTGCAACGCTCGGATTTTCGCATCTGCTGTTGAGATAATCCGCAAGACCCTGCGTCGCCTGACAAACGGTGTAGATGTTCATTCTGTTTGTGCCTGCACCAAGTATGCCTCTCAAGCCCGCCGTGCCGAATTCAAGATTTCTGTAAAAACGGTCAAGGATTTCTTCGTCGTTCCCCTTGATGTCAAGAAGCTCTGCATTGATTTCGGGGTTATCCGCCGTTCTTTCAACCCAGAGGTCATAGAGCATTTTCACATCATTCATAGCCGCTTCTCCTTTTCTGCAATTTCGTTTCTGTTTTATATTTTACCCACTTTTTATTTTATTGTCAATCTTCCCGGAACATTCTTTTGGTTGACTAAAAAAATCTTGTTTGCTATAATAATTTATATATTACATTTTTGGGGTGAAGAAAATGACGGCTTTTCAGCTTATGATCAACAAAGTTCTCTCGCTTATTTTCGCGGTACTGCTCATTCCTTTCACCGTTCTGACCCACGGAATTGACCTCATTTCCGCAGGCGAACGTACTGACGAAGAAAAAACAAATATCGTCGGCATCGGCGCATATTTTCATTCTCAGGGCATGACTTCGGACGGTGAAACACTTTATTTCTCGTCAAAAACAACACTCATCCGCACCGAGGGCGACGCAAAAACGCTCATCAATGCAAACTATTTTGCCATTCCCGATGAACTCAAAGACCTTGGCATTGCTCACATCGGCGGACTCAGCTATTATAACGGCTTTATCTATGCAGGTCTTGAGGACAGCAAGGTGTGGGATTATCCGATAGTCGGCGTTTACGATGCCGAAAGCCTTGAGCTTGTCGAATATTTCATTCTTGATGCCGAAAAGATAACCCGCGGACTCCCCTGGGTCTGTGTCAATCCCGAAAACGGTTATCTTTACTGCACCGACCATTCAAAAGAACCCGCAAAGCTTCTTGTTTATGACACGGCAAACGAAATGAGCTTCGTCAAAGAGGTTGCTCTTGAAGAATCGCCTTATGCGATTCAGGGTGCCGAATTTTACGGCGGCACAATCTACGCCGCAACAAACGATGACACTCAGGCAGTTTACACTATCAATCCCGAAAACGGCACGGTTGACAAGCTCCTTGACCGCAACCTCACCTCGGGCAGCGAGGGCGAGGGTATGACCTTTATGGTCAAAGACGGAAAACCCGTTCTTGTTGCTATGGATATGGGTCCCCTGTTCATAAATGCATTTGTGCGTGAATATAATTTTCAGTAACATATAAGAGGAGATAATTATGAAAGGAAAAGGTTTGACTATCGTTGTTGCAGGTGTTGCGGCAGCTATGGTATGCATAGTTGCGGTGCTTGCAATCAAAATGAATTCGGGCAGCAAAATTCCCGTTGCAACCGACCCGACGGATTCCTATGTGCAGGAAACTTACCCCGTTTATCCTGACGAAAAAATCACTTCCGTGCCCGACTATTCAATGGAAAATCCCTATTTTTCATCACAGGTGCCTGCAACCGAAATCACTCAGATTCAGCCGCAGACTGCACCCTCAACAGAGGCAAAAACCGAAATTGCAATAACCGTACCCGAAAGCGAAGAAGCAACGCTAACCGAAAAGATAACGGAGCTTGCAACCGTTGTGAATAAGGCTTTCCGCGAGGTTTTTAATCTTCCCCAAGCGCCGAAATATATTCCGCCCCAGGCAAGCTTTGACTACGAAAAAATCAACCTTGCATCATATCGCTACGACGGCGACGGCAACTTCTATTATACAGATGACAAGGAATGCTGGCAGAAAAACTTCGGCTTCAATGAAGTCTACGATAAATTCGCACCCCTCTCCGTTATGTATTATGACACGGTCAGAACAACCTTTGTCTACGGCGGTAAAGAGTGGATGATTCAGATGTGGAAGGGTCAGTACGGAATGGTATTCGTCGGCGGAGAGGTCGGCGTTTACACAAGACCCATCGGCAGCGTCGGCTCGCACTATGTATGCGCCGATAAAGGAGACTGGCTCAATATGGAAATGGCGTTTATGTGGGACGAATATTCCGATGGCAATTACAGAGCTGTTTTCAACCGTGACTATGAAAAATATTGGTGGTGCACGGGATTTATTGTCGGCTTCCCCAACGGCAGTCTGAGAAAAACTCTCAAGGAATTCCGCCTTGTCCATCACATCACATTCAAGGACACCGAAATGGCTGATGCTTTCTGCGAAGCCTTTGAAAAGAACGGATTCACACGCGTTTCAAAGCTCGACAATAATGCTGCCGACACCTTTGTTCAGGTCGGACCTGAGGTCGGCTTTGTATGGCAGAACATAAATCACAAGTAATATGAGAAGCGAAAAAACAAGAATCGAACTGACCAATATGGTTATGATTGAAGATAAGCAGACGGGAAAAGTGCTCGTGCAGGAAAGGCTCAAAAGCTGGACGGGTCTTTCATTCCCCGGCGGTCACGTTGAGCAGGGCGAAAGCTTCGTTGACTCCGCAGTCAGAGAAGTGAAGGAAGAAACAGGTCTTGATATCTGCAACCTGCAGACCTGCGGTGTTATTCATTGGGTACACAAAACACGCAAGGACAGATACATCGTTTTTCTTTACAAGACAAGCGATTTCAGCGGTGAGCTGCTTGAAGCAACCGATGAGGGCAGGGTTTTCTGGATTGACCCCGATGAACTGAAAACGCAGAAGCTTTCCTCGAATTTCGCAAGCTATCTGCCGATGTTCATGAGTGACAAAAGCTCCGAAGCATACGGTGAATGGTGCGAAGACGAGCCTGATGTTCTGGTTTATAAATAATAAAAAACGAAGTTCAGAAAATCGTTTCTGAACTTCGTTGATTTTTATTGATTTTGAGGGAACACAAGGAAGCTTGTTGCCGTTTCAACGTTGATGAGTCTGCAGAGAATATCCGAAATCTCCTCAACTGTTTCAACCATTCCGTTATCAAACCAGCGTTTGAAAACTGCAAGCACCGCACCAACATAAAACTGAACGGCGTATTTGCCCGCCCTCTCTTCAATTGCAACGGGGAAATAATTATAAATTCTGTCGCCGAGCATATCGGTCAGTCTGTGGCCGAGACCCGCATCGTAAATCGCTTTGATAACATCAGCGTTCTCCTGAAAAAACTCCGATATAATCATTATCATTCCGTGCAGGTCGGTTGCGCTTTCGCCGTGAAGCTCTTTCAGAAGCTGCTTCTCACGGTCCGTAAGATGGTTAATCAGAATATCGTCCTTACTTTTATAGTTGCGGTAATAAGCCATTCTCGATACACCCGCAAGAGCGGTGATATCAGTTATCGAAATGCTCTGATAGCTTTTTGTTTCCATAAGTCTGAGCAAAGCGGTGACAATGCACTCCTTGGTCAGAACGTTAACTTCGTTGACCCTTTCCATTACAAATCCCTTCATTTTGTAACATTCACTGTATTAATTGTTATTTGTTGATGATTTATTCATAAACTAATGTTACAATCGTTACTGTTACAAGTGTAACATCGAAATTTTGCTTTGTCAAGAGGTATTTTTATGCTGAAATTGAAAAATATTGTCAAAGAATACCCTACGGGTGATACCAAAGTCACTGCCCTCAAGGGTATAAATATTGAGTTCCGCAGAAACGAGTTTGTTTCCATCCTCGGCCATTCGGGATGCGGTAAAACAACTCTGCTCAATATCATCGGCGGCCTCGACCAGTATACTTCGGGCGATCTGATTATCGAAGGCAAATCCACAAAAGATTTCAAGGACGGCGATTGGGACGGCTACCGCAACCACTCCGTCGGTTTTGTTTTCCAGAACTATAATCTTATCCCCCATCAGAGCGTGCTTTCAAACGTTGAGCTTGCGCTCACTCTTTCGGGCGTTTCAAAGAGCGAAAGAAAGCAGAGAGCAAAGGAAGCTCTTGAAAAGGTCGGACTCGGCGACCAGCTGAGCAAAAAGCCCAACCAGATGTCGGGCGGTCAGATGCAGAGAGTTGCGATTGCAAGAGCTCTTGTCAACAACCCCGAAATCCTGCTTGCCGACGAACCCACGGGCGCACTTGACTCAGAAACAAGCGTCCAGATAATGGAGCTCCTCAAAGAAATTTCAAAGGAAAAGCTTGTTGTTATGGTTACTCATAACCCCGAGCTTGCCGACGAATATTCAACAAGAATTATCCGCCTCGTTGACGGTAACATCGTTGACGACACCAACCCCTATTCAACAGAGGATGTTGAAAAGCAACAGAAAACAAAGGCAGAAAAGAAATCGGAAAAGAAAGAAGCAAAGAAAAACAGAAAGCCTTCAATGTCCTTCTTCACCGCTCTTTCACTCTCGCTCAACAACCTGATGACTAAAAAAATGCGTACCTTCCTGACCTCATTTGCAGGAAGCATCGGCATCATCGGCATCGCCCTCATCCTTTCTCTTTCAAGCGGTTTCCAGGCATATATCGATTCCGTTCAGCAGGAAACTCTGACCTCTTATCCCATTATGATAGAAAAAACCGCTATGGATATGAATGCCATGATGGGCAGTATGTCCGCAACGGTTTCGGGTGATATAACCCATCCGCGTGACAAAGTCTATTCCAACTCAATGGCTTCAAGCATGATGGAATCCTTCTCCTCCGAAATCTGGCAGAATGACCTCAAATCATTCAAAGAATACCTCGACAGCGAAGCTTGCACCATCGACGACTACGCAAGCAGCATTCAGTATACTTACGGCGGAAAGCTCAACATCTTCTCCCCCGATTTCACAAACGGCATCAATCAGGTTTATCCCAGTCCGATGATTTCAATTATGGAATCAATGATGGGAAGCATCAACACCGGCGGAATGCAAATTGATACATCCATGATGGCAAGCATGGGAAAATATATGAACTCCTGGCAGGAGCTCATCGATAATCAGGACCTACTCAACGACCAGTATGAACTGCTCAAGGGAAGCTGGCCTCAGGCATATAACGAAGTTGTTCTTATCATCGATAAAAACAACGAAATCAGCGACATTGCAATTCAGGGTCTCGGACTCACAACTCAGGAAGAAATGATGCAGGCATTTATGGCTATGCAGAACGGCGAAGAAATCAAGCCCAAGACCTTTGAAATCGAATATGACGAAATCCTCAGCAAAACATTCCGAATCGTTCTTGAACCCGACTATTTCGCTTATAACGAAGAAACAAAAACCTGGGACGATATGCGCGGTGACGAAGAATACGTCAAGAATCTCGTCAATAACGGCGAAGAAATCAAGGTTGTCGGCATCGTAAGACCCTCGGATGATTCGCTTATGGTAACCGCAACCGGCGCAATCGGTTACACAATGGCTCTCACCGAGCACGTAATCAACGCAACAAACGAATGCGAAATCGTAAAACAGCAGAAGGCAAACCCCGACGTTGACGTTTTCACAGGCATCCCCTTCAACAAGGAGGACAGAGTGCCCGTCAACAGCAAGCCTGCATCTGCCGCACCCGCAGCATCGGGCGTTTCACTTGATCCGCAGATAAACACATCCGAATTCTCACCCCTTTCAGACACTCCTCAGGCAAGCTCAATGAAGCTTTCGGGCAATGACAAGCTCGTTGCAACACCGACCGCAACAGCATCTGGTATGCCCGATTTCAGCCAGTTCCCCTCAGTTACGGAAGAGGAAATCTACGAATCAATCGACAGTACCTACAGCGGTGAAGAAGCCGAAAAAATGAAGCGTACCGTTGAGCTTATGCTCAAAACCATTCTTTCCATCAGTGAAAGACGAGAGCTTGTCGGCTATCTTGATGAAATGCTCGAAGGTCAGGAAATCGAGGGCATGGGTCAGATAAGCGGCGAGCAGGCACTCACCTTCCTTCAGATGATGGATAAAACCACAAAGCTCAAGATGCTTTCGGCTATTATGAGCGGCGAATTCGCTCCCACTGCTCCTCCCGAAGGCGGCAACGATAATTCCGATGACGAGCCTGCAAACCCCTCCGAGGGCGGCGAGGAAAATCCCGCACAGACTCCCGAACCTGAACCGGAGCCCGAACCCGAACCCGAGCCGGAACCCGAACCTCTTGCAGCAAGCTACGAAGAAGCTCTTGCTCTTCTCGGCGTTGCAGACCTGGCCACTCCGTCGTCAATCTATATTTATCCCATGGATTTCGAGGCAAAGGACTTCATCTCGGGTGAAATCGAGAAATACAACACAGCAAAAGAAGTTGAAGGCAGTGCAGACAGCGAAATCAAATACACCGACTATATCGGCTTGCTCCTCTCTTCGGTAACAACGATTATCAACATTATTTCTTATGTTCTTATCGCATTCGTTGCAATTTCACTTGTTGTTTCTTCGATTATGATCGGTATCATCACTTATATTTCCGTTCTTGAAAGAACAAAGGAAATCGGTATTCTCAGAGCTATCGGTGCATCAAAGAGAGATATTTCAAGAGTATTCAACGCGGAAACGCTCATTGTCGGATTTGTGTCGGGTGCAATAGGCATCGGCTCAACGCTTCTGATGATAATCCCCATCAATGCACTTATCGAGCATTTCACAAAGCTTCCCGACATCGCGCAGCTCCCCACAGACGGCGCAATTGCTCTTGTTATCATCAGCATGACCCTCACTTTCATCTCGGGTCTTATCCCCTCAAAGATTGCTTCGAGAAAAGACCCCGTAGTTGCTCTCAGAACAGAATAAAACAGAGTCTGTATCGGACAAAAACAGAATATATCAGAAAACGGCTTGCAAAGTTGATTACTTTGCAAACCGTTTTTTATTGTTGATA
>JAZNFD010000002.1:0-3675 GCA_045588975.1 Acutalibacteraceae bacterium
AGGATTTTGCACCTCATTTTGAAGCCTTCAAGCATACTGTTGAGGTTGCAAAGGTTCTTGAAACAAAATACATCAGAATGTTCAGCTTCTTCTTCACGAAGGGTCAGAGCAGAGATGAATTCAAAGACGAGGTATACGCAAGACTTGATGCCATGGTCGATTACTCAAACGAACACGGCATCCTCTGCTGCCACGAAAACGAAAAGGGTATCTACGGCGACATAACAGAAAGATGCCTTGAACTTGCCGAGCATTACGGCGAAAGAATGGGCTGCATCTTTGACCCGTCAAACTACATTCAGTGCGGCTCAGACACTCTTGAAGGCTTTAAGCTCCTTCAGGATTACGTTACATATTTCCACGTCAAGGACTGCATCGCAGAGATTGATACCGTTGTTCCCGCAGGCGAAGGCGACGGTCATATTGAAGATATTATGCGTATGCTTGACGAGAAGGAAGGCGTTTATTTCCTTTCGGTTGAGCCTCATCTGAGAGTCTTTGAGGGTCTTGACAACCTTGAGCCCGACGATGCAACCGCAAACGCAATGAACAAGAAGTTCGTTTATCCCGACAATATGACTTCCTTTGCCGCTGCTTGCTCGGCAATCCACAACATCATCGAAAACAAGATTCAGCCCGTAAGATTCGGCATCATCGGTGTCGGCAATATGGGTATGTCACATATCAATATGCACCTCAACGGCAACCACAAAGAGCTTCGTATCACCGCTGTTGCAGATATCAATCCCGAAAGACTTAAGGCGGCAAAGAAGGCTATGCCCTCTCTCAGAACTTTTGACAGCGCAGAAGCACTCATCGACAGCGGCGAGGTTGACGTTGCTCTCATCGCAACTCCCCACTATGACCACTCACCCATCGCTCAGTATGCGTTCAGCAAGGGTGTTCACGTTCTTACCGAAAAGCCCGCAGGCGTGTACACAAAGCAGGTTCGTGAGATGAACGAAGCCGCTGCAAAAACAGACCTTGTTTTCGGCATTATGTATAACCAGAGAACAAACTGTGTATACAGAAAAATGCGTGAAATTGTTCAGAGCGGTGAACTCGGCGAAATCAGAAGAGTAAGCTGGATTATCACCGATTGGTACAGAACTCAGGCATATTATAATTCCGGCGGATGGCGTGCAACATGGAAGGGCGAAGGCGGCGGCGTACTGCTCAATCAGTGCCCCCACAATCTCGACCTCTGGCAGTGGATTTGCGGTCTGCCCGTTAAAGTCAACGCTTTCCTTCACGAAGGCAAGTGGCACGATATCGAGGTTGAAGACGATGTTACCATCTATGTTGAATACGCAAACGGTGCAACCGGTACATTCATAACAACAACCGGCGACTATCCCGGCACAAACAGATTCGAAATCACTCTTGACGGCGGCAAACTCGTCTGCGAAAACCACAAGCTTATGCTTTACAAGCTCGAAGACAGAATTTCAAATCATTGCGCAAACACAGAAGAAGGCTTCGGCAGCATCAAAGGCGAATGGATTGAAGTCGAAACCGACGGCAGAAACAAGCAGCATTCCGAGGTCTGCAACAAGTTTGCGGCTGCTGTGCTCAGAGGCGAAGAACTAGTCGCAAGAGGTGAAGAAGGCATAAGAGGTCTTTCAATCTCCAACGCTGCTCATCTTTCCGCTTGGCTCGGCAAGGAAATCGAACTTCCCGTTGACGAAGACGTTTACTACGCAGAGCTTCAGAAGAAGATAGCAGCAGGAAAAGCAGAAAAGGAAAATGTTGTTGCAACTGTTCAGGGCGATATGTCCTCAACATTCTAAACCTTTATCGAAAGGATTTTCACTATGAAGGTTGCCGTTATCGGCTGCGGAAATGTTTCGGTTATGCATTTTACTGCACTCAAAAATAACCCCGACACCGAAATAACCGCAGTCGCAGACATAAAGCCTGAAAGGGCAGATAAAAAAGCCGAAGAACACGGTGCAAAAGCTTATTATGATTTCGACGCACTTCTCGAAAACGAAGAACTTGACTGCGTTCATATATGCACTCCGCATTATCTTCACACTCCTATGGCAATCAAGGCTCTCTCAAAAGGCATAAATGTTCTTCTTGAAAAGCCTTGCTCGGTTTCGTCGGAAGAGATTGTGGAGCTTCGTCTTGCAGAAAAAGCAAGCGGCAAACAGCTCGGAATCTGCTTTCAGAACAGATATAATGCCTGCGTGCGTGAAGCAAAACACATCATTGATTCGGGCGAAATGGGTGCTGTTAAATCCGTCAGAGCATTCGTAACATGGGATCGTGATGAAAAATATTACAGCGACGACTGGCACGGCACTCTCGACAAGGAGTGCGGCGGTGTGCTGATAAACCAGTCCATTCACACAATGGATCTGGTACAATATCTCGGCGGAAAATGCAAAAAAGTAACCGCTCACGTTTCAACCGACAAACTCGGAGGGATAATAGAGGTTGAGGATACCGCAAGTGCTCTTTTAGAGCTTGAAAACAGAGCATCGGCTGTGTTCTATGCAACGCTCGCTTATTCCGAAAACTCCGATGTGTTCATTGAGATTTCCCTCGAAAGCGGAAAGCTTCGAATTGAGGGCGAGCGACTCTACTCAACAGAAAAAGACGGAAAATTCACCGAAATCACCTGCAAAACCGACACCGTTTATCACGGCAAGAATTACTGGGGTTCGGGACATTCCGTGCTTATCGACGATTATTATTACTGCTTGAAATCAGGCGAGAAATTTGAAATTGATGCCGTTGAGGGCGGCAGAGCGGCGATGATTGTTGCTGCCTGCTATGAATCCTCAAAAAGCGGCAAATCCATCGAACTGACAGAAGGAGAAAACTGAAATGTTTCACGATAATTTAAAAGGCAGGGTAGCCGTTATCACCGGCGGCGGCGGTGTTCTTTGCAGCGGTTTTGCAAAAGATCTCGCAAAACTCGGAGTTAAGGTTGCCGTGCTTGACCTCAGAGAAGATGCGGCACAGAAGGTTGTCGACGAAATCAAAGCAGAGGGCGGCACGGCTCTCGCAGTCGGCTGCAACGTTCTTGAAGCAGAAAGCCTTGAAACTGCAAAAATAAAAATAACCGCAGAGCTTGGCGTGTGCGATATCCTTATCAACGGTGCGGGCGGCAACTCTCCTCTCGGCACAACAACGAAGGATACTCTTGAGCTTAAGGATATGGCTGAAAAGGCAGAAGGGGTCAAGACATTCTTTGACCTCGATGCAAAGGGAATCGAATTCGTTTTCAATCTCAACTTCCTCGGCACACTTCTCACAACACAGTGCTTTGCAAAGGATATGGTCGGCAGAGAAAACGCAACAATTCTCAACATTTCTTCGATGAATTCTTTCAAGCCTCTCACAAGAATCCCCGCTTACTCGGCGGCAAAAGCGGCAATTTCAAACTTCACTCAGTGGATGGCAGTTCACTTTGCGGATGTCGGCATCAGAGTCAACGCAATCGCCCCCGGCTTCTTCTCGACTATCCAGAACGCAAAGCTCCTCTACAATGAGGACGGCTCACTCACCGAGCGTTCCAACAAAATTATCACTCACACTCCCCTTCGCCGTTTCGGTACACCCGAAGACCTTTCGGGCGCACTTCTTTCCCTCTGTGACGAAGCATATTCAGCATTCATCACAGGTATCATTCTCCCCGTTGACGGCGGCTTCGCAGCTTATCCG
>JAZNFD010000003.1:0-8393 GCA_045588975.1 Acutalibacteraceae bacterium
TATTTCACGATATAGTCTGTAAAAACTAACTGTGCAGAGAAAAAACAGCGTTTGCTTCTCGGCTAAAGCCGTTCAAAGTGGGGATGCCCGACCTTGAACGGTTTGATTTTTTTGAGAAAATTTAAAACAATCAAGGATTAAACGTTATCTGCTCAGCCTCATCATCCGTGCTGAGAAGAGCACCCGCCGCAGGCAGATTCTTTGCTCTGTATCTGTGCGGCTTTGCGAATTCACCGTCAACATAATCTCTGGCCGTCATAAGTCTGTGACCTTTTTTGAGGGTCATAACGCCGACGCCGATTGTGTCCTTTGTGGTCTTGGGAAGAATAACCGCAGTATTAATGAGAAGATGACGGCCCGCGCTTGAAATAGCAACAAGTTCCTTATCCTGTTCAATATGCATTATTGCGGAAAGCGGTGATTTGTCGGAATAAGCTTTGATGAGTTTCTTTCTCTTGGTAACAGTCTGGTATGCTTTCATATCAATTTTTGCAACCTTGCCGTTTTCAAAGAAGAACATCATATATCCGCTGTAATCGCTCGTAACAGCCATGTAAACGGGAACCTCGCCTTCTTCCATCTCAAGCTTTGCGGGAATATAATCACCGAGAACGCTCGCCTTGGAATCCTCAAAAGAAGCGGCGGATGATTTGTAAACCTGACACTTGTTTGTGAAGAAAAGAAGCTCTTTTGCGTTGGTTGTTTCGAAAGTCTGGCTGATTTCATCGCCGTCCTTAAGCTTGTTTGCGCCGCTCATACGCAGCGAAAGCGGAGTAATCTTTTTGAAGTAACCTTCTCTTGTGAAGAAAAGATGAACGGGATAGTCCGGAACTTCTTCCTCTGCCGAAACCTCTGTAATTTCGTTGGAATAAATAATCTGTGTTTTTCTGGGCTTTGCATATTTTTTTATTACTTCTTTGAGCTCGAAAATGATAATCTGCTTGATTCTCTTGGAATTTGAAAGAATATCCTCAAGGTCATTTATCGCAGTTTCAAGCTTTTCAATATCCTGAAGTCGCTTAAGAATATATTCTTTATTAAGATGGCGAAGTTTGATTTCGGCAACATATTCCGCCTGAATCTTATCAATCTTGAATCCGATCATAAGATTGGGAACAACATCGCTCTCTTCTTCGGTGTTTCTGATGATTTTGATCGCTTTATCGATATCAAGAAGAATTTTTTCAAGCGCTCTGAGAAGATGAAGTCTGTCCTGAGCTCTCTTGAGGTCAAAAGCAGTTCTTCTTCTTACGCAATCGCTTCTGAAATCGATCCATTCATTGAGAAGCTCTCTGACACCGAGAACTTTCGGATTGCCCTTGATAAGCACGTTGAAGTTGCAGGAGAATGTGTCCTGAAGAGGAGTTGAAGCGTAAGGCTTTTCCATCAGCTTATCGGGGTCGGTTCCTTTTTTGATATCGATGGTGATTTTAAGACCGCTCAGGTCGGTTTCATCTCGGATATCGCTGATTTCTTTGATTGAACCTGCTTTGATTTTTTCGATAACTCTGTCAATGATCGCCTCCGAAGTTGTTGTGGGAGGAATTTCGGTTATGTCAATGCAGCTGTTCGATTTATCGTAAACATACTTTGCTCTGACTCTGAAGCCTCCCCTGCCCGTGCGGTAAATTTCTTCCATAGCCTCTCGGTTATACACCAACGAGCCGCCGCCTGCAAAATCAGGGGCAAGAAGAGTATCCGCAATATCGTGCTTGGGATTTCTGATAAGTTCAATCGTTGTTTTGCAGACTTCCTCAAGATTGAACGAACAAATCGAGCTTGCCATACCCGCTGCAATACCCGTGTTGGCATTGACAAGCACACTCGGGAAATTAACGGGAAGAAGTGCAGGCTCTTTCATTGTATTATCAAAGTTATCAACCATATCGACGGTGTCTTTATCGATATCGGTGAAAAATTCGGTGCAGATCTTTTCAAGCTTTGCTTCCGTATATCTCGAAGCCGCCCACATCATATCACGCGAGAAAGCTTTACCGAAGTTACCCTTTGAGTCAACATATGGATGAAGAAGAGCTTCATAGCCTTTCGAAAGTCTGACCATAGTGTCATAGATTGCGGCATCACCGTGAGGGTTGAGCTGCATTACCTGACCGACGATTTTTGCAGACTTTGCTCTCGCACCGGTCAAAAGACCCATTTTATACATCATATAAAGAATCTTCCTGTGCGAGGGCTTGATTCCGTCAATTTCGGGAATTGCACGGCTCATGATGATGCTCATTGCATAAGGCATAAAGTTAACCTCAAGAGCATCGACAATCGGCTGACTGACAACCTCGCCCGCACCGAAAATATGCGTTTTATCGTCAAGCTGTCTGAGCGAGGAAGATATATCTTTTTTTGATTTCTTAGCCATAATTTATTTCTCCGTCAAATATAATCAAGAAACGTCGGTCATATCAATATAAAGATGACCGTTTTCGGCAATATAATCCTTTCTTCCCGCAAGATTATCGCCGAGAAGAAGATCGAATTTTTCGCTTGTTTCCTGTGCAAACGAAGGCTCAATTTTGATAAGTCTTCTTGTAGATGGGTTCATAGTTGTGAGCGACATCATTTCGGGATCATTTTCACCGAGACCTTTTGAGCGCTGAATTGTGTATTTTTTATTTCCGATTTCAGCAAGAACATCGCTCTTCTCTTTTTCTGTGTATGCAAACCAGGTTTCGTCACCGCAGGTAATTTCATAAAGCGGTGATTCGGCAATGAAGACCTTGCCTTCCTCAAAAAGAGTGGGCATAAGTCTGTAAATCATAGTCAGAATAAGTGTTCTGATATGGAATCCGTCGACATCGGCATCGGTACAGATTATGATTTTGTTCCAGCGGAGCATATCAAGATTGAACGAAACCATATCCTTGCCCTTTTTCTGCTTTGCACCAACCTCAACACCGCAACCGATAACTTTAATGAGATCGGTGATAACGTCGCTCTTGAATATGCGGTCGTACTCCGATTTAAGGCAGTTGAGAATCTTACCTCTGACGGGCATTATTGCCTGAAATTCGGAGTTTCTCGACTGCTTACAAGCACCCAAAGCCGAGTCACCCTCAACGATGAAAAGCTCACGGACATTGACATCCTTGCTTCTGCAGTCAACGAATTTCTGAATTCTGTTTGTGAGATTGCCGACATTCTGAATCAATGATTCTTTAAGTCCGAGCCTTGTTTTTTCGGCTCTGACACGGCTTCTCATATTAACAAGAACCTGCTCGGCAATCTTGTTGGCTTCAATCGGATTTTCGATGAAATAGATTTCAAGCTGATGCTTGATGAATGACGTCATCGCATCCTGTATACCCTTGTTATTGATTGACTTTTTGGTCTGATTTTCGTAAGATGCGTAGGTTGAGAACGATGAAACAATAATTGCAAGACAATCCTCGATATCCTGGAATGTGATTTTATTGTCGCTTTTCTGATATTTATTGCTCTGCTTGATGAATGAATCAATCTGAGAAAGGAAACCCTGCTTGACAGCCTTATCGGGTGAACCGCCGTTGGCAAGAAAGCTGGAGTTATGATAATATTCCTTTACCTGAATTTTATTCGAGAACGTGAGTGCAAAGCTCATTTTGAGTTTATAATCGCCGAGGTCCTCACGGTCACGGCAAACTGCATCGCCGCTCCACGAAAGGTAGCTTGTCATCGCATTGTCACCGACAATTTCCTTGATATAATCATCGATACCCTTTTCGTAGAAATATTCAAACGTTTCAAAGGATTTACCGACCTGATTTCTGAGGATGAATTTAACACCTGCATTGACAACCGACTGATTCTTCATCATCTCCTGAAAATATTCAAGTGAAATATCAATGTCGGTAAAAACATCAAGATCGGGTTTCCATTTGATTCGTGACCCTGTATCTTTCTTGGAATACGGTTCTTTTATCATCTCACCGTCGGGATCACCCTTTTTGAAGTTGAGAAGATAACGGTAACCGCCAGTATGAATTTCAGCCTCCATATATTCGGACGCATATTGAGTTGCGCAAAGACCGAGACCGTTTGTACCGAGCGAAAATTCATAGTTTCCGTCCTCGCTGTTATTGTATTTACCGCTTGCATAAAGCTCGCAGAATACAAGCTCCCAGTTATATCTGCCTTCCTTCGCATTATAGTCAACGGGAATTCCTCTGCCGAAATCCTGAACTTCAACGGAGTTATCTGCAAAACGGGTAACAATTATTTTATCTCCGTAGCCTTCTCTTGCTTCGTCAACGGAGTTTGAAACAATTTCAAAAATCGAATGTTTGCAACCGTCGATTCCGCTTGTACCGAAAATAACGGCAGGCTTTTTTCTGACTCTGTCTTTACCTTTCAGCGCTACGATACTTTCATCATTATATCCCGGTTTTTTAGCCATTAGGATAATCCTCCAAAAACGCAAATTTTTACAAATACTATTATACCACATCTTGAATCAATGTCAAGCATGGGCACAATCTGTTGTTAACAAAATTAGCCGACAATTCAATTGGTATTTTTATTATATACGACGGAATGTACAATAAAAAGGACAAAAAAATGCACCCGATTCGGGTGCATTCAATTAAAATATAACGCTTTTCTTTTTTCCGTTTTTATTTACGGGGTGTTCTTTGATTCTGATTATGTAATCTACATTAATTATTTCAACACCGTCACGGCTTTCAACTGTAAGCCAGTTATCGGAAACACCCGTAACCTTGCACTCCATAACATTTGAGCTTGAATTTGAAAGGTAAATCACGCAGTCTTTACCGATATATCTGGCGAAAATCTCATTCATATTGACATTGCCTCTTTTCTTGCGTTTTTTTATTATTCTGCGTATATTTCTTGCCCTGTTTTCATGTAAAACAACAAATATAACAATCCATAAGAATATAATCGGAATATATGCACTCATAATATTATACCGTTCTTCCTCTGCATACGCAGATATGCGCCCGACGGAATTTCAACGGGGCATTCAAAGCTGAAATTCATCATCGGATGAGGTGCATTGTCAATCGATTCACCCTCACCGTTTTTCAGATTCTTAACCGTAACGGTAACGGGCTTCTGACCTTTTATCATAACCTCAAGCTCATCGCCTTCAAAGAATCTGTTTCTCTGCGAAGCATAAAGAATGCCGTTTTCCCATCTGTCTGAAATAGCGGCAACATCCCATTCGCGGACATATCCTCCGTTATAGAATATCTGCGCATCATCCATTGGTGTTGAAAAATAGAATCCCGTGCAATACTGACGATTGCTTGCTTTTCTGACCTCATCAATTATCCATTGCTCGGGTTTGTAGTTAAAATCAAATCCCGATGCTTCATATCCGTCAATTGCGCATCTGTATGCATTGACAGAAACTGCAGTATAATATGCAGACTTTGCTCTGCCTTCAATTTTGAAGCTGTTGATACCTGCCTGAGCAAGCTCGGGAATATGCTCGATAAGGCACATATCACGAGAATTCATAATATACGTACCGCTGTTATCCTGCTCAATCGGGAAATATTCGCCGGGTCTTTTTTCCTCAAGAAGTGAGTATCTCCAGCGGCAGGGCTGCGCACAGTCTCCCCTGTTGGAATCTCTGCCTGTCATATAATTTGAAAGCAGGCATCTTCCCGAAAACGAAACACACATTGCGCCGTGAACAAAACATTCAATTTCAAGATCTTTCGGTGTGTTTATTCTTATTTCGGCAATTTCATCGAGCGAAAGCTCTCGGGCGGTAACAATGCGCTTTGCGCCCATTTCATAAAAGGCATTTGCGGCGGCATAATTCGTTATACCTGCCTGAGTTGAAATGTGAATTTCAGCTCCGGGAGCGTGCTTCTGAATGAGCTTAAGTACCCCTATATCGGTAACGATAAACGCATCAACGCCGCTTTCACGTGCATACTCAATGAATGCGGGAAGCCGCGGAAGCTCGTCATTTCTGGGCACTGTGTTGCAAGTCAGATAAACTTTGACGCCCTTTGAATGAGCGTAATCACAAGCGGATTTCAATTCCTTGCCGCCGAAGCTTGCGGCAGCAGTACGCATACCGAAGCAATCGGAGCCGAGATAAACGGCATCAGCTCCGAATTCAACTGCTGCTTCAAGACGTTCTTTGTCGCCTGCGGGTGCAAGCAATTCAGGTTTGATAATTCCTGACATAATAATCTCCTATCGGCTGTTTACACGCAGAACTTCATTACCGTTTCTGTCATGCTCAGACTGGGTTTTTGCCATATAAATTTTACCGTACTTATCGTGACGGAAATAGAAATAATCGGTATCTGACGGGAATAATGCGGCTCTGATTGCGGCATCACCCGGATTGCAGATGGGTCCGGGAGGAAGTCCCTGACTGTAATAAGTGTTATAATTCTGTTCGAAAGAAATGGTTTCAGAGGGTGAAACGTTGGGTCTTACATATGATGTGATATAGTTTGCCGTTGAGTCGCATCCGAGAAGCGGCCAAGAAACCGAATGGTTAAGACGGTTATGAATTACGGAGGAAACAAGGCTCATCTGCTCTGTGTTTGCAGCCTCACGCTGAATAATCGATGCGATAATCATAACCTCATCGCGTGAAAGTCCGAGAGCGATTCTCTGCTCTTCATATTCATCTGTCCATTTTTTCTCGGAAGCATCAAGAAACTTTCTGATTATCGAGTTTGCATCGCTTTCCTCATAAAACTCATAGGTATCGGGATAAAGATATCCTTCAAGCTTGAATGTTCTGTTTGTATCATCGGGAATTTCGGAAATAAAATCATAATCAAAGGTTGCTTCTTTGAGGGATGCGAGAAGCTGTTCCTTACTGCAGACACCGAATTCGGCAATCTTGTCGATCATCTGATAAATCGACCAGCCTTCGGGAAACACGAGGGTGATTGTATCAGCCGATTTCTGAATTTCTCGGAATTCCATAAGATAACCTTCAAGACCGAGGTTTTTCTCAACATAGTAGATACCGCTGAGGTAAACAGGCTCGGCGCGTTCACCTTTTTTGTTGAAATTCTTGACGAAATCGATAAGTTTATAATATAAATTACAGAATAATTTCTGTTTTATTAATCCCTCATCCGAAAGAATATCGATAATATCAGATGTTGATGCATCGCTCGGAACGGTTATTTTGATAACCTCATCATCGCGTCCGATGGCAAGAACATCGTTTATGCATGAAATTGCAACAGCAGACAAAGCGGTTGTGAAAACAATGACAACCGAAAGAAAAATCGCAACAACAGATTTTGATGCTTTTCTCCTTTTTGACTTTTTCTTTGAATTTCTTAGGGGAGAATTATGCACATCAGGGTTATTATTGAAATCATCGGGTTGCTGTGCGGGAGCGGGTCTGACGGGTCGTCTGTTTGAAAAATAAATCTCACCCTTGTATTCGGGCTGCTGCTCACCCGAATCAAAATCCTGACTGTCTTCTTCAATATGAACCTCAAACTTCTTTTTTGTCGGCTCAACGGGTGAGATATTTTCAAGCTCATCGGGATTCAGAAAACCGTCATCTTCGATATTGACTTTAAAAGGAATATCCTTGTTCCATTTATTCTGTTCTTTATCCATTTATGCAGAAACCTCCTTTTCAGATTTCTTCAATCCGTTTTCAGTTAAAATATATTTTATTCCGATGTCGAATTTTTCATTCGGTATCGAATGACATATGCATCTTTCATAACATAAACCAACAGTATCAACACGGGTTTTGCAAAGAAATCTGTCATAATAACCGCCGCCGTAACCGAGTCTGTTGCCGTAAACATCAAAACTCAGGGCGGGAACAACGCATAGCGTGTTTTGAAAATCAACAACTGTCTCACATTTATCGGGATCGGCAGACGGAATACCGAATTTACCCTCCGATAAATCATCAAAAGAATTTATAGTCAAAAATTTCATTTCATTACCGATACAATAAGGCACGGCAACTTTTTTACCGTCAAGAAAAGCACGTTTTATAATTTTTGTTGTATCAATCTCACTGTTATAAGAAATATAAACCAACAAAAAATCGGCGTTCTTGTATAACTCCGAATTTATCAGAAAAGTAAATATTTTGCTGTCGAAATAATTTTTTTCATTTACGGAAAGGCTTTTTCTTATCGATTTAAACAGTTTTCTTAATTCTTTTTTTTTAATCATACGCACTGGAGTGTTGATTCGAGATTTTTTGCGGTTTCTTTGTCGATTACTTCGCCGACAATGGCGAGACCGAATTTAACCGCACTTCCCATTCCTTTTGCGGTTATTATTTTTCCGTCAACACAAACATATTCATCTGAAATCTCTGCACCCGAAAGTTCATCCTCAAATCCCGGGAAACACACGGCTTTCTTAGCGTTGAGCAATCCTTTTCTGCCGAGAATCATCGGTGCGGCACAGAT
>JAZNFD010000004.1:0-19421 GCA_045588975.1 Acutalibacteraceae bacterium
TGTCCCATTTGGTGATGGTTTTGAATATAAAAAACATATTACTGAAAAAAGAATGTTTCTTTGCCTTGGGTTCTTTGCTCATATTATCACCTCAATTCATACTACTTTTTGAATCAGTAATCTCATATGTCTGAAAAACAATAATATCACGCACATTCGGGCATTTTTCTCTTTGCCATACGCCCGTATGCCTGCATCGAAGAAATGCCCGACTGCACGCAACCTATTGCATTTCAGATGCGAAGCAGTTTTGAAAGAGAAGATTTTTGTCACAACAAGGCGAAAATCTGCAGAAATACGAGGCTATTTCAAAGATTTTTAACGCAGTTGTGGCAAAAATATACCTTTCAAAACCATATTAATTACCGTTTCAAAAAGTATACTCTTTCGGAGGAATGATAAAATGAACATTGAAAAAATTCTTTCTCATTGCGACCACACCCTTCTTGCGGTTGATGCAACGTGGGACGATATAAAGCAGATTTGTGATGACGGAATGAAATATAAAACCGCAAGCGTCTGCATCCCTGCTTCATATGTAAAGCAGGCGTCAGATTATGTTGAGGGCAAGCTTGCGATATGCACGGTTATCGGGTTCCCCAACGGATATTCAACCCCGGCCGTAAAGGCGTTTGAAGCTAAAAATGCCGTTGAAAACGGTGCGGATGAAATTGATATGGTCATCAATGTCGGCTATGTGAAAAGCGGAAGATATGATGAAATTTTAAATGAAATTAAAGAAGTAAAATCCGCTTGCGGTGATAAAATATTAAAGGTTATAATCGAAACCTGCCTTCTCACCGATGAGGAAAAAATCGGGATGTGCAGAGTTGTTACCGAGTCGGGTGCAGACTTTATAAAGACCTCAACAGGTTTTTCGAAGGGCGGCGCAACAAGAGAGGATATCGCACTTTTTGCAAAGCACATCGGACCGAATGTGAAGATGAAAGCCGCGGGCGGAATCCGCTCGTTTGAAGATGCGGAGGATTACCTCGCACTCGGCTGTGAAAGACTCGGCACAAGCGCAATCGTAAAACTGGTCAAGAATCAGGAAGTAACAGGTTATTAAGGGGGAAACTATGAGCAATTTGCCTACACCGCATATAGCGGCAACAGAAAAAGAAGCTTTTGCAAAAACCGTTCTTATGCCGGGCGACCCTTTGAGAGCAAAATATATTGCGGAAAATTTTCTTGAAAATCCCGTGCTTGTGAATAACACAAGGGGTGTGCAGGGATATACGGGATATTATAAAGGAAAGAAAGTTTCCGTTATGGCATCGGGTATGGGTATGCCTTCAATCGGAATTTATTCCTATGAGCTTTATAATTTCTATGACGTTGACACAATAATCAGGGTCGGTTCTGCGGGTGCAATCAGTCCAGAGCTTCATCTGCGTGATGTTGTTTTCGGCCTGGGTGCGTGCACAAATTCAGCATATGCCGAGCAATACAGATTGCCGGGCACATTTGCACCGACGGCAGATTTCACAACGATTCAAAAGGCTGTCAATGCCGCCGAAAAACTCGGAGTGAAGCCTTTTATCGGCAATATCCTTTCTTCCGATAATTTTTATGATGACGCTTCAAGCCTTGCCGATTGGCAGAAGATGGGTGTCCTTGCCGTTGAAATGGAAGCGGCGGCGCTCTATATGAATGCCGCAAGAAGCGGAAAGAAAGCTCTTGCGATTTGCACGATTTCGGATTGTCCTCTTGCAGGCGGAGAGGAATGCACGGCTCTTGAAAGAGAACAGACTTTTAATAAAATGATTGAAATAGCTCTGGAGACTGCCGATGAATAATTCTCAACTTGTTAATCTTGCGCTTGAAGCGAGAAAAATGTCTTATTCACCGTATTCGGGTTTTTCTGTCGGTGCGGCACTTTTCTGCGCTGACGGAACGGTTTATACGGGATGCAATATTGAAAATTCTGCGTTTTCGCCGACTAACTGTGCGGAGAGAACAGCGTTTTTCAAAGCTGTATCGGAAGGAAAACGTAATTTTGTGAAAATTGCTGTTGTCGGCGGAAAATCATCGGACGGAACTCCCGATAATTACTGCCCTCCGTGCGGAGTCTGCAGGCAGGTTATGAAGGAATTCTGTTCGGGCAATTTTGAAATCATAATTGCAAAAACCGCCGATGATTTTAAGGTTATGACTTTATCCGAGCTTCTTCCTTTATCATTTGACAAACGTGAGGTTTGATATGAATTTTGTTGACATTATCCGAAAAAAACGTGACGGATTTGAATTATCGAAAGAAGAAATTGAGTTTTTTGCTTTTTCCGCGGCAGACGGCAGTGTGCCTGATTATCAGCTTTCGGCGCTGCTTATGGCGATATGCTTCAACGGTCTGAACGAAAGGGAAACACTCGATCTGACCGATGCCATGGCGCGTTCGGGAGATATGGCGGATTTGTCGGGAATAGACGGCATTACGGGCGACAAGCATTCGACAGGCGGCGTCGGAGATAAAACAACTCTGATTGTTGCGCCGATTGTTGCTTCGTGCGGAGTCAAAATTGCAAAAATGAGCGGCAGAGGTCTCGGGCATACGGGCGGAACGGTTGACAAACTCGAGTCAATTCCGGGCTTCAGAACTTCTCTCGAATCCGATGAATTCATTTCAATTGTCAATCAATGCGGCATATGCATAACGGGTCAGTCGGGCAAGCTTTGTCCCGCCGACAAAAAGCTTTACGCATTGCGTGATGTGACTGCAACGGTTGACAATGTTTCTCTGATAGCATCAAGCATTATGAGCAAAAAGCTTGCGGGCGGTGCGCAGTGCATCGTGCTTGATGTAAAATGCGGAAGCGGAGCATTTATGAAAGATGAAGAATCCGCAAAGCTTCTTGCAGAAAAAATGGTTGAAATCGGCAGGGGAGCGGGAAGGAAAATTGCGGCACTGATTACTGATATGGATGTTCCTCTCGGTCACAATATCGGCAATTCGCTCGAGATCATTGAAGCGGTTGACACACTTAAGGGTAACGGGCCCGAAGATCTGACCGAAATTTCGCTTCTTCTTGCCGCAAAGCTTCTTCAGCTTGCGGGTAAAGGCGATTTTGAGGAATGCAAAGCTCTTGCAAAATCAAAATTCGATGACGGCTCTGCTCTTGAAAAGCTTTGTGAAATGGTTACGCTTCAGGGCGGTAATCTCGAATATATCCGCAACACGGATTTATTCCCGAAAGCAAATGCAGAATACAGCTTCGTTTCGCCCCAGAGCGGTTATATTGCTCATATGAATGCAGAGGGAATCGGCTCGGTCTGCGTTGAACTTGGAGCGGGCAGACTTTGCAAAGAAAATGAAATTGATCCGTCTGCAGGAATTATTCTTCATAAAAAAACGGGAGATCGGGTCGAAAAAGGTGAAATTATTGCAACTTTGTATTGCAATAATTCGAAAATGTTTGACCGTGCGGCGGAAAAATTTTCTGAATCCGTGACCTTCGGAAAAGAAAAAACAGAGAATACGGGTATTCTTATTGATATTGTTGAGTAATGTTGCACAAAATCAGACTTGTTTTTTTGACTTGCCAACACAGATAAAATTATGATATAATATATCGAATACTAAATGTTAGGAGATTTTTAAAATGAGTAAATTGAATCAGATCGACAAAGCTGCCGAGAGCAAGGGTTCGCTTCTTGTAACAATCTGGCAGTTCGTTAAGTTCATCGTTGTAAGCCTTCTTGCGATGATCGTTCAGTTCGTTCTTCTCAACACACTTAACCTCATTCCCGCAATTGCAGAGCTTTATAACCAGGATTTTGCTTGGTGGGTATTTGTTTATCCCGTTGCAGTCGGCGGTCTCGGCTATTTCATCGTAAGCAACGTTGCAAACATCATCGCTCAGATTGTTGCATTCTTTGTTAATAAGGAAAAGACCTTCAATTCAGGCGCAAATGTTGCTGTTGCACTTCCCATTTACATAGTTTTCACAATCGCTCTTATCTTCTTCTCAGCTTGGCTTAACCCCACACTTAAAGAAGTTTTTGTTGGCTGGAATCTTGAAGAAGCAGCTGCAAAGAATATTGCAACAATGATTTGCTCAGCAGTTCAGTTCTTCCTCTATTTCCCCGTTGATAAGATTCTCTTCCACAAGAAGAAGGAAGAAAAATAATCCCAAATGCAATAAATCAACCCCTCGGTTTTCAAGCCGAGGGGCTTTTCTTTTGCGGCGGTCACTCAATCAGGACTGCCGTTTTTACTTTTTTTGAATAGGGGAGCTGCCTGTCGTTATATGACATAGTAAGTCCGCCCGGATTGCAGGTGATTGTGTGGCTGATGATGCTTCCGTGAATGTCAAAATCGCCCGAAGCGAGTGCAACATTACCTTTCGGTGCATAAATGATTCCCCATGAATCAAATCCGCCTTGCTGGGAATAGAGCCTGATATCGCCCTTTCTTGAATAAATGGAAAGCGTTGCGCCCGATTCATTATATGTATGTGTACTGCCGCCGATTGAAATGTTTTTTTCAGCTATCATGCAGCCGTTGAGCGTTATTCCGCTTGAACCCTGATTCGTTGAGAGATTTCCGCCGCTGTAAATGATACCTTTAATATTATATGTACCTTGACCCGAAAGCAATAAATCGCCCTTTCGGTTATATAAATCCCCGTTCTGGGTGAACGGCCCTGAAATATCTGTTGCGGTTTCGACGGGTGAAGCGTTGTTGCCCCAAACGAAAATATCGCCGTTTACGGTTGTTCCGCCGCTCTGAAATTTCAGCTTATCGAATGCATAAACATTTCCGTTTACCGTCATGGAAATGCTGCCTTGTTTATCAAAAAGACCTCTGCAATAAACGGGGCCGCCGAAAACAGTAGGGCCGTTAAGCGTGATATTTCCGCCGACATAGGTTTCACAGTTGCATTGAAGATTGTAGGTTGAGCTTCTGATGAGATCTCCGCCGGTGTAAAAGCTGTTTCCGTGTATGGCGGTGTGACCGTTCAGTGTTGTTGTTCCCTCAACATACAAATCTCCGCCGACAGTCAGCAATTTATCCCAGGTAGTTGTAAGATTACCGCCGATGTAAGCACTTCCTTTGACATAAACGGGGCATTGCGGAGTGAAATCGCCCTCGACATACAAATCTCCGTAAATAATAAGTACATCCGAAAGATAGCTTGTTGAAAGAGAGCCGCCGCAGTAGGTGTTGCCGTTAATCGAAACGGATGAGTTAATCACCGTGCCTGCGGGATATCTGTTAAGGTAAAAGTTTGATTTGCTGATGTGTGAATATGTTTTGCTGAACATACCTTCATCAACAATCGGCACTCCCGCCATTATCATTTCATCAAAATCGGGCATTTTCTGTGAGTTTACCATGCTTGCAAGATTGTTAACCGTAACGCTGCTTTGATTATATACCGCTTCGCCTGCGGAAAAAATCGTGCCTGTTACGGTGCTTCCGCCGCCGTCGGCATAAACATTGCCGTTGCCGAAAATGCTTCCGCCGATGTTATAATGACCGTTCAGCGTGAATTGTGAATTGTCACCGTGAAACATCAGATAATCAAAGTCAATTGCAACATCTTTATCAACATATCTTGCCGCGGCTTTTGCATTTATCTGAACGGAATTTATTTTAAAAAGACTGGCAAAAATAGTTTTGCTTTCCCTGGAATCGCTCACGCGGATAATTTCATCCGACGGGAATTCGATTGTTACGCTGTCGGCGGAAAATCCGTTTTTCTCAACATATTCCAGCGCAACAGACCTTGCTGTCTGTTCGTCGGGCATATATCTGACTGCCGCAAGTGCCGCAGAGTCCATAGCACTCTGGAGTTTGCTTTTCTGGTGATATTTCAGTCCCATATCCGTGACGAGCGAAACAACAGAAAGAAATACAACTAGTCCCAGAGCGGCGATAACCATTACGGCACCGTCCTCTTTTTTGCGGAAATTCCGAATTTGGTTTTTAATCATTGATTCTGCACCCCTTTCTCCAAAAAAGGAAATGCGTGTTTTATAATTCGGAGTTGCTGATTGAAAGCTTGATTTGCCCGATTTGCTTTGTTAATTCCGTAACGGTAAGCTCCGCTCTTTCAATATAATAGCCGTAAAGCTTCAGTTCTTTCTGAACGGCAAGCTTGCTTTTTGCGTGTTCGCTTTCAAGTTCGTTTATTTTTTCTGCATTTTCAAATATGATTGCTTTGTTTGCTTCACGGAGCTTTGAATTTTCTTCTTCGCATTCGGCAATTCTTTTTGAAAAAACGCTGTTCTGAATTTCAAGCTCGCTGATTTTCTTTTCGGAATCTTTTTTTTCTGCGGTCAGATACGTTATTTTTTTGTTTATTTCTTCAATTTCATCACATTTTTCTTTCAGCTCTTTTTCACAGCTTGAAAGGCGGGATTTTGTTTCTTCAAGCTGCTGAAGAACGGATTTGTGACCATCTGATAAAGCCTCATAATTTTTGAGTTGCCGAGACAGTTCCGCCTTTTCTTTTTCGGCAGATGCAAGTGCTTTTCTGAGCTCTTTATTTTCGTCTTCGAGCAGTCTGAGTTTTTCGGAATAAGACTCATCCGAAACGGTTGGCAGTGGAGTTTGCTCTGCTGTGAGCCTCTCGTTTTCAGCTTCCAGCATTCTGAGTTTTTTATTAAGCAGATCGATTGTTGTTTCGTATTCGCTGATTTTATCTTCAGCCGAAGAAGTGCTTTTACCGTTTTTTGATTTCTGCTCTTTGCATTTTTCTATGTAGCGGTCACGCTCTCTGTTGGAAAATGCAAGCTCTTCTTTCAGTGCCGAAAGCTTTGATTCGTGAAGCTTGAACGACGCTTCGTAGCTTTGTGTCAGTTCGGCTATAAATGCCTGCACCTCATCGGGATTATATCCGTAGAGAACTTTTCTGAACGGAAGCTCCTTTTCGTCGGATGTATCGATGTTTACTGTTTCGGAGGGAAAGTCAGCGCCGCTGACAGGTGCGCTTTTTTCCTGTTTTGTGCTGTTGTTTTTTACGGCGTCATTTTTGTTTTTTTTCATAGTCAATCCCTCACAGTACATTTATTTTAATTGTATCTCCGATATTTATGCCGAGCTCTGATGCAGAAAAGCTCCTGAGCTCAATAACGCTTTTTGCATTTTTAATCGTTTTGCATATCCTGCCGGGTGGTACGTTGACGTCTGTTTTTATTACCGTTCCCGATTCATCAAGATAAACAACGTCAATTGCAAACCTCATATTAAGCATATGAATCTGATTGCACGGCGTGATGCAAAGCGCGTAATCATCTGCAATTGATTTGCGGAACATCAGACCTCTGAATCGGGTGAGAAATGTATCCGCAAGCTCTGCATTATCTGTGATAACATTGTTGTTTTTTATAATTTTTATCTTTTTCATAATTTCAAAATGTTTCCATTATATTCATAACCGTCGGTCCCATAAGGATTATGAAAACAACGGGAAAAATGAACAGAAGCATTGGCAGAAGCATTTTTATTGATGCTTTCATGCCTTTTTCTTTTGCCTGTTGGCTTCTTTCGATTCTGAGCTGTTCGGACTGTGCGCGCATCACGTTGTTAATCGGAATGCCGAGCTGTTCTGCCTGAACAAGTGCGGATGCAAAGGTTTTGAGTTCGTCGAGATTTGTTGCGTCGCAGAGATTCTGAAGAGCTTCTCTTCGGGTTCGACCCATCTGAATTTCTCTGTAAACGATAAGCAATTCGTCAATGAACGGACCTTTGAGCTTCTGGGAAACCTTCAGCAATGCCGCGTCAAATCCGAGACCCGCTTCAATGCAAACGCAAAGTAAGTCCATGGCGTCGGGCAGCTGCTTTTTGATTCCCGTCTGATGACCTGAAACTCTTGAACGAAGATACATTGTCGGCCCCATTACTCCGACGGTAATGCCGATTACGAGAATCAGCAACGCAATCATTGCCTCGGGTTTGATTATAATCACTATTATTCCGGTCAGAAAAACCGCACCGATAAGGAACGCAGTTTTAATGAACTGAAAATCCGATGCTTCCATAAAAATGCCGGCATAGCGAAGTTGTTTCCGTATTGCTTCGAGAGTTTTTGTTTTGTTGGCATTTTTCTTTTTGGGGGCGAAACGTCCGAGCTTTTCGGAAACGTTTTTAACGCCCTTTGCTATGAATCTGTCATAGAACGAAAGCTGCAATTCCTGAAATGCAGGCTGACCGATTGAACTGTTTATCTTGTCAATACGGTTTTGCTTATGGTCATTTCTGATTCCGAACGGCGATGCGATCAGAACGAAGATTATGAACGCAAGAAATGAATATGTGATAACGAGAAATTCCAAAAAGCTCACCTCCTGTCAGTATTCGATGGTAACCACCTTTCTAATTGCAAGGAAACCGAGAATTTCCATAACAACGGAAACAATAAGCATAATGTTGCCTGCCGTTGTTGTGAAAAACGTTGACATATAATCGGGATTGACAACCATAAGAATCGCCGCTATGGCAATCGGAAGGGAGCCGATTATCAGCCCCGACATTCTTCCCTGAGCGGTTATGGAGCTGATTTCTCCCTTGATTTTTATTCTCTCACGGATTGTGTCCGAGATTGTTGAAAGAATTTCCGAAAGATTTCCGCCTGTTGTGCGCTGAATAAGAACCGCCGAAACAACAAGCATCAGGTCGGGACTATTCACTCTGTCAACCATATTATTGAGCGCATCTTCCAATGTTGCGCCGTAGCGTATTTCGTTGCATACTCTGCCGAATTCGATTCCGATCGGTGCGGGCATATCGTTTGCAACATTCTCCATTGCTTGCTGAAACGAGAAACCCGAGCGAAGTCCGTTGCACATCATTATCAGCGTGTCGCCAAGCTGTGCTTCGAAAGCCTTTGTTCTTTTGCCTTTTTTGATTTTTATGAATATCAGCGGCAGGAATGCACCGATTACGGCAAGAGTTACAGACGGCATCATTCCGAGCTGAAACAGAGCTGCCAGACCTGCGGGTACGAAAGTAAGCACCAGCCATATCAGACTGAATTCTTCGGGTTTCATCATAATGTCTGCAAGAATAAGCTCGTTGAATATTGTTTCCATAAGCTTTTTTCGCTTGACAGACTGTTTGCCGCCGTTAATTGCACGGCTGATGAGCGAGGACTTCCTGTTCTTCTTTTTTTCCTGAATCTGAAGAGTCAGTCCGCTTTTTTTGCTTGATATTTTATCAATGCGTTTTTTAACCTGACGTTTGTTCTGTGTTGCGCCGCCCATAATGCTGAGCATCAGAAAGAAACTGAACAAGCCAAAGGAGACTGAAAGAATAACAATACTAATTTGCAAACCATTCATTATTGACCGTCACTCCGTTTCCTTTGATTTTTTCAAGGCAATTCGGTCTGACTCCCGTTGCGTGGAACTTGCCTATGAATTTGCCCGAGGTATCAACCGTACCGTCTGTTTCATAAACAAAAATGTCCTGCATACTAACTATATCGCCTTCCATTCCGATGATTTCGGTTATGGATGTTATTTTTCTTGTGCCGTCGCGAAGCCGGCTTTGCTGAACGATGATGTCTATCGCTGAAGAAATCTGATCTCTGATTGCTCTGAGGGGAAGCTCCATTCCGCTCATAAGAACCATTGTTTCAAGTCTTGCAACCGTATCTCTCGGCGAGTTTGCGTGAGTTGTTGTCAGAGACCCGTCGTGACCCGTGTTCATCGCCTGAAGCATATCGAGCGTTTCTTCCGAACGGACTTCGCCGACGATGATTCTGTCGGGACGCATACGCAATGCATTTTTTACAAGATTTCTGATTGTTACCGCGCCTTTGCCTTCAAGGTTGGCGGGTCTTGCTTCAAGTGTGATAACGTGCTCCTGCTTGAGCTGAACTTCGGCAGCGTCCTCGATTGTAACAATTCTTTCGTCTTCGGGAATATAAGATGAAAGAACATTGAGAAGCGTTGTTTTACCGCTGCCCGTACCGCCCGCAACAACTATGTTGAGCTTACCTTTTACGCACGCTTCGAGGAATTGCAGCATCTGCGGTGTCAGCGAACCGAATTTCAGAAGCTGCTGTGCGGTAATCGGTTTTTTGCCGAATTTTCGGATTGTCAGAACGGGGCCGACGAGCGAAAGGGGAGGGATAATCGCATTCACTCGGGATCCGTCTGCAAGTCTTGCGTCAACCATGGGACTTGCTTCGTCAACGTGTCTGCCGACGTTTGATACGATGCGGTTGATAATGTTCATCAGATGTTCTTCATCTCTGAATTTAAGATCTGTGAGTTTAAGCTTGCCTTTGTCCTCAACATATATTTTATCGGGTCCGTTCACCATTATTTCACTGTATGAAGGATTCTGCACAAGCTCTTCAATCGGACCGTAACCCATAATGTCATTGAAAAGCTCGGTTGCAACCTTTTCGCGGTCCATTCTCGGAATCAGAAATTCATCATCATTGACTTTATCATCGACGATTTTATACATTGCATCGCGGTCTGTTATCATTTTGCCGCTTTTGTTCATTTCATCGATGATTGCCGAATGGATAGAGCGTTTCACTTCAAGGTACGGGTCTTCAACCGTTTCTTCGTTTGTCCTGGCTTCAATAATATCCTCTGCGTCAGAAACAGCATCAGGCTTTTGCATCTGCAATTTTTTCTGACCGTCTATTCTGTCTAAAAGTCCCATAACCGCACCTCACAATGCTTATTATTTTTTCTTGGATTTTGAAACCTTCATTTTCTTTTTTTGTTTTTGCTTTACGGGTTCAATTCCCGTGTGGATTTTGATTATTTTATCTGCCATCTCGCATATGCCCTTTGCTGCCGATGATTTCGGCTGTGCAACGGTTATTGCCTGACCCTTGTTGACACTCATCAAAGCGGCCGGATAATCTGCGGGAATGTTTGCGAAAACGGGAATCTGAAACATTTCTTCGAAATCTTTTGCTTTTATCAGGCTCTTTTCGGTCTTATTTAGAACAATCCTTATTTTTTCTCTCTGATGCAGTTGGTCGAGAATTGTGTAGCAGACCTTGGCATTGTTGAGAGAAAGAATTTCGTTATTATAAACCAAAAATATTTCTTCGCAGTTTTCGCAGGCGGTTATTGTTGTGTCATTGAACGATGACGGTAAATCGATGATCAGATATTCAAAATACGGACGCATGATATCTATTATCCGTTCGATATGCGCCGCAGTGACAAATTCAGCATATTCCGAGCTTTTCGGAGCACACAGTATACTCACACCCGTGCTGTGTTCGACGGAAAAATTGTTTATGTTTTCAATTGTGATTCCGCCTCTGTCCTGAACAAGATCAACGATCGAATTCTTTGTGTCGATGTCAAGTGCCATGGTAACATCGCCGAATTGCAGGTCAAGATCCATAAGCATAACTCTTTTTCCCGCTCTTGCAAGCTGAGCCGCAACTCCGACTGCAAGCGTTGTTTTACCCGTTCCTCCTTTGCCGCCGAAAAAACCGATTGCTTTGCAGCGGACGCGTCTTTTTTCGTTTGTGTCAAGAACACGTTGCTGTTCGAGCGTGTATACGGTTTCTATGCTTCCGGAGAATTCTTCTGCGTCTATGCCTTCAAATGGAAGCACTTTTCTGATTCCGTACTGAGCGGCTTTATTGACCAGGTCAACGTCGATTTTGTCATTGACAAGAATTGCTATCGTGCCTCTTGCAACAGTCAGCAGATCCTGTATGAATCCGAAAACAGAATCACTTACTTCACCCTTTACCGCACACAGAACAATTTCGGGAAATTTGTTGATTGTTTTTGTTTTTCCTTCTGCCGTGAAACCCGAATAACCGCTGATTGCAAAAGTTTCATCGGCTACAAGATCTTTTATTTCTATTCTCAAATCGATGTCATCTGACAGAACAAGTAAATTGATTTTTTCCATAGCCGTTTCATCTCCAATCAGTTACTCCGGGTTGTCGGGGGAGGAGGTGCTATTTCGCCCATGCCGAAGTTGGTGTGAGGTTCGGGTGCCTGATCCTCGGGCACATCTGCGTTTTTGATGTCATCTGAAAGACCGTATGCCTCGATGTGCGAAACAAGAACAGCTCTGAACCATTCGTCGCCCTTTCCGGGGTCGCTTGCGGGTGTATCGACTGTCATCATCTTTGAAATCTGCTCTTTGTTCAGCTCGAGAGTCAAAACCTGAAAAGACGTTATTTCAACTCCCGTGTCCTCCTGAATGTTTGAAACATAATCGCTGATTCTGATTACTCTCACATTTTCAAGAAGAGGCTCGGCAGCCTGAGTGCGTGCATCATAAATGTTGACCTTGTCGTTTTCTTTGATAAAATACGAAACACCGTTTTCAATGTTGACGCATACCGAATATGCATACATTCCTTCTTCAAGCTGATAAGAAAGTCTTCCTTTATCGCTTTCTTTTCCGACAGGTACGATTTTTCCGAGCATAAGCTGTTCGCCTTTAAGAATTTTAACAGAAGCCATATATCCGATAATATCTTTCGGGTTGCTTACTGATGAATAGGAAACCGCCGTAACAGGAAGTTTGACAACCTGAAACATCTCTTCGGTGAGAATGGTGTTTTCTTCTATATCTTCAAGCGCAATCAGTACGGATGCTTCATCAACTCCCGTGACTATCTTGCTTGCCTTGAGTTCGTTTGCAAAAAAGTAAGTTGCGACGCCTGCCGCCAGAGCGATAACAACCGCTATAAGGTATATTTTTTTCATAACAGACAGTCACCTTCCTATGATTCTACTTTCATTATAACCGTTGAGGTTATTGTTTTTTCTTTGCCGAGAATTGAGCTTAACACGGGCGTGAAAAAAGAAATATCCGCCTGCAGGCTCACTTTTATGTCACCCGAAGTCGGGTCGGCAGGTGATGTGTATTCAACCGTTATATCAACACCGTCGTTTGCAAAAACGGTTGTGGTTGTGTCATTGATGTGATTTATTATTGCCTGCGTATCGGCGTTTTCGGCAGTGTGAACAACAGCGTATCTTGCACCTTCACGGCAGGCATTGTTGAGCGAAAGCTGGTTATAGAACAGCCATCCGAAATCAAGAATTCCGCAGAGTATCAGCAGGAATATCGGAAGTATCAGCGCGAATTCAACCATTGCCTGACCGTCCTCGCGTCTGTTCTTTTTTCTGAACTTTTTCATAATTTGCCGTCACCTCCGCACCGATACGGTAATTTTCTTCTTTAAGCATTAATGGGTAAGCTCGCTCAAGAGCGAGCGAACTTACCCATGGGGCTACTCAATTTTTATTTAGGATGGGATTATAAATGAAAAGAGGAAGGATTAAGTACCTGCTGCACCGTCAATTGCATTATTGATTTCATCAAACTTTTCTTTGATCTTCGGACCGAGTGCTGCAAGAGCAACGATAACTACCACTGCAATAAGGCCGATAATCAGACCGTATTCTACCATACCCTGACCTTCTTCGTCTTTGAGCCAATTCATTAACATGGTTTTACCTCCGTTCAATTTAAGTTTTCATTTGTGTTTACTCTTCGATTGATTTCTTTTTCTTCGTGTGTGTTAAAATGTCATTCAGGTGTGTTTGTTCTTTTGCCTTCGTGTAATTTTGCTCTTAACGATTAAGCGCCTGCTTGTGCTCCATCAATCGCGTTGTTGATCTCGTCAAACTTTTCTTTGATTTTCGGTCCGAGAAGAGCAAGTGCGCCGATTACAACAATTGCGATAAGTCCGATGATGAGTCCGTACTCAACCATGCCCTGGCCTTCTTCGTCTTTGAACCATTGTCTTAACATAATTTTTGCCTCCTTTATATTTTTACCCTTTCTTCAGGGTTAATTGCCTGTTTAAAATAGCTGTGAAAAAAACGATTCTGAAAGCTCACCGAACACCGGATATAAGACCGTTACCGCAACTCCGAGTGAAAGGTAAGGTCCCATCGGAACTGCTGTTTTGAGTGAACCTTTCTTTGTTGCTACAAGATAAATCAGATAAACAATCAGTCCCGCAGCCATAACGAGTGCTGCCTGAAGATATCCGAAAGCGCCGAGACAGTAGCCGATCGCTGCGCTGTATTTGACGTCGCCTGTCCCGATCGGAATTCCGATAAGCATCGGAAGCTGATAGAGAATGAATCCTGCCGCAAGACCGATGAGAGAGGGGATGAGCGTTTGCTTGACGGGTACGCCTGTTACTGATGCGTAAATAATTGCAACCGTTCTGATTATCAGCAGTGAAAGAACCGAAGAGTTGGGAATCTTTTTGATATCAAGGTCAACAACACCGATTGATATTGCGATTGATATGTAAGAGATAGCTTCAAGTCTGACCGCCGTATCTTCGAAGAGTGCAAAGACCGCTGCGAACAGTGCACCCGAAATCAGAAGCCAGGTGACAATCACCACCGTGTTTTTGACCGCCTCGATTTTTGCGGTTTCTTCGGTTCTTCGCTTGATCTGTGCGATCGAAATCAGGTTGAATGCCAGTGCCGTGAGGATACCGAGCAAACCGCCGTAAACTATTTCAATCATCGGTAATCACCTCCGTTTTTCTCGGGAACCGCTGTTCCCTTGCTGCAACTAAATGGTACATCCGATGGTTGTGAAAGTCAAACAGTAAAATTTTGGATAGTGAAAAACTTCTGTGCAAACTGCACATACGAAATATTGAATGAATCAGAGCAAAAATGTCATTTTTAATCAATCGCATACTTTACAAATATATATTAGTATAAGTATAATGCAAGCGTAAAAAACACTTTTTTTCTTCTCCGTTTTGCACAAATTTTTATCAAAAAACATAAAAATCAGCACTTTATTCAAAGATTTTGCATATGCTCTTATATATTAAACAGAGCAATGCATAAAAATCAAATCTCTTGAATAAAAAGTCTGAAAAAACGTTGATATTATTGAAAAAATCTATAAAAAATGCTTGTATTTGTCGCTTAAACGATGTATAATAATTGTGTAAATGGCGCGGAAACGAAGGATATTTTATGGTCAGGAGGTAATTATGAATAAACTAACTGTTCAACAGACTGCCGAAAGATGGAATG
Organism: Acutalibacteraceae bacterium; assembly: GCA_045588975.1. GTDB lineage: Bacteria > Bacillota > Clostridia > Oscillospirales > Acutalibacteraceae > CAG-177. The sequence continues at coordinate 14,977 of JAZNFD010000004.1, forward strand.
TTTCTGTCAGAAGAGTTCAGGATTATTGCCGACAGGGTAAAATTCCCGGTGCTCAGAGGTTGGGCAACAATTGGCTGATTCCCGCGGATGCTGTCCGACCCGTTGACGGCAGAAAAAAGGCTGCAAGAGAAGAGGCTGAGAAGGACGTTCCGATGCCCAGAAAGTGCCCTTTCCTTTATATGACCGATTTATATTCCGAGGCGGGTACGGCCGATAAGTGCATTCTTTCGCTTTCAAGCAATCCCGAAGCTCAGGCGCTCTTTGCCGCCGAAATTGCTTACAGCCGCGGAGAAATCGACAAGGTATACAGATATGCTAAGTACTTTCTTGAAAAGCACTCGAGCTTTTATGCCGTTCTTGCGGGCGGTATGCTTCTGGCTCAGTGTGCATTGTGGGCAGGCGATATCAATATGTGGCAGCTTGCAAGAAAACATATCTGCGAGGCTCACGCCAAAAGCAATACCGACCGTGATATCATTGCTCTGTCTCTCGGCGTAATTGACAGCGCAATCCGTTCAACGCAGGATTTCCCCGTCTGGTTCAAGTTCGGACGCTTTGAAAATCTGCCCGTTGACGCTCATTACGCGGCTAAAATATATTATGTAAAACATCTTATTGTATCTGCTCAGCAGCTTGCATCGGGAGAAATGAAATATCCCGATTTAAGAGGATTGTCGCTTATGAGGTGCATACCTTATGTTGTTGAGCCGATGATAGCCGATGCTGTTGCCGATAAGGTTATACTTGTTGAAATTTATCTTCGTTTGCTTTGTGCAATTGCCTGCCATCAGGTCGGTAATACTGACAGAGCGGTTTTTCATCTTGACAAAGCAATCTCGGATTGCCTTGAAGACGGTCTTTACGGCCCTCTTGTTGAGCATCGCAGACAGCTTGGCGGCATCCTTGACGAGCGCCTTTCCGCAACAGATCCTCAGGCATTCAAGAAAGTCAAGGAACTTTATAAGCGTATGCAGACGGGTTGGACAACCATTCATAATGCGGTGCTCGAAAGAAATGTTTCCTCGTCGCTCACCATCCGTGAAAGAGAGGTTGCCCGTCTTGCGGTGTTCGGACTTAACGATAAACATATTGCAAGCCGATTCAACATAACCGAGAATGCGGTCAAAAATATTATCGATTCCGTAAAAGAAAAAACGGGTGTTTCAAATCGGGCAGATCTTGCATTTTATATTTGATTATAATAAAATGGAAATGAAACCGAGTTGAAAATTTTATATGACAGGCGGTGCGGAAATATGGAGTGCAAACGAATTCTTAAAGAAGATTGGAAAGCAAAGTGGATATGGCTTGATGAAGAAAAAGAGAGCAAAAATGCGTGGCTTTGCTTCAATAAAACGATAAATATCGCAAACCCCGTAAAGGATCTTAAGGCTAAAATTGCGGCTGAAAATAAATATTGGTTATTTATCAACGGTAATTGTGTTGTCCGTGAAGGCGGTCTGAAAAGAGGTCCGACTCCCACGGGATGCTATTATGATGAGGTTGATATTTCGGAATATTTTGTTTGCGGCGAAAATCTTATCAGCATCCTTGTCTGGTATTGGGGCAACGAAGCGAGCTATTCAAGCTCTGATGCGGGTCAGGGCGGTTTGCTTTTTGAAGCGGAAAACGGGGATATTTCCATCCTTTCCGACAAAAGCTGGAGCGTCATAAAGAATCCCGCATTCAAAGAAGATAAGGGCAAAATGCAGCCTAATTACAGACTCCCCGAAAGCAATGTTTACTATGATTCGCGCGATGAAATTGCTGATTGGAATAAGGTCGGATATGATTTTTCGGACTGGTCATATGCAACCGAATATGCCGTCGGCGGCGAAGGCTGCTGGGGCGAGATATACAGCAGAGAAATACCGATGTTCAAAGATTTCGGTTTGAAAGATTACGAAAACAGCAAGGAATTTGAAGGCAAGAGCTTTAAACTGAAGAAAAAAATTACTCTTCACGTCCCTTATAATGCTCAGCTTACTCCGTATCTTGAAGCGGAAGCCAAAGCAGGCAAAAAGATTGTTATCACAACCGAAAATACTCATACGGGTTCGATTCACAGTACATATGTTACCAAAGACGGAGTTCAGTCTTTTGAATCTCCCGCGTGGTTCAACGGTGAGCAGATAACCTATGAAATTCCGTCAGGCGTAAAAATCTTAAGCCTTAAATACAGAGAAAGCGGATATAACACCGAATTCTGCGGCAGCTTCAGCTGTGAAAATGACGCTCTTAATATTCTCTGGCAGAAATCATTGCGTACTCTTTATGTTACGATGAGGGATAATTTTATGGATTGCCCCGACCGAGAAAGAGCACAGTGGTGGGGCGACGTCACCAACGAAATGATGCTTACCGTTTACAGTCTTGCACCCTCGTCATATCATCTTTACCGAAAAGGCGTAAATACAATGCTTTCTTACGTTGATCCGCAAACAAAAGTATTACAGACCGTTGTGCCGATAAAGAATGATTATTTCGAGCTTCCGTGTCAGCAGCTTGCGGGTGTGGGCGGTTTCTGGACATATTATATGTATACGGGCGATAAAGAGTTTGTGAAATCCGTTTATGCCGCATCGGTTGATTATCTTAATCTCTGGAAAACGCAGGATAACGGACTTCTCGAGCACAGAGGCGGCTCGTGGGATTGGCAGGACTGGGGCAGCAAAATTGATGTTGAACCTCTTGAAAATGCCTGGTATTACTATGCTTTGTCGGCTGTCAGAAATATGGCTGAGCTTCTCGGAGACGAAAAGACCGCCAAGGAATTTGACGGCAGAATGAAATCTCTTTATACCGCTTATCAGTCTTTGTGGACGGGGGAGGGATACAGGAGTACCGAAAACAAAGAGTATGATGACAGAGGCAATGCCGTTGCGGTACTGTCGGGTATCTGCCCCGAAGAAAATTATGCCGCACTGAAAAATCTTCTCTTCAGCATCAGAAACGCAAGTCCGTATATGGAATATTATGTTCTTGAGTCGCTTTGCAAAATGGGAGAATATTCCCTTGCGGAGCAAAGAATGTGCGAAAGATACCGCGAGATGATTGACGAAGATTATTCAACCTTGTGGGAAAACTGGATAAAGAAAGACGGCACATCAAACCATGCATGGACGGGAGGACCGCTTGTTATAATGAGCAAGCATATTGCGGGAATAAAGCCGCTTGCTGCAGGCTATGAGAAAACCGAAATCCGACCGCAGTATGACCTTCATAAAAAGATTTCCTGCACGGTGCCTTTAATTAAGGGCGATATTAATCTTGACGTTACATCAGATTGCGGAAAAACTCTGATAAACCTTGAGTATCCCGAAGAAACGGAAGTGATTCTGCATCTGCCCGAAAACGCGGTTCTGACCGCAAACGGAAAATCTGTTAAATCGAAAGAATCAACGGTAAAGTTAAACTGAAATGATATAAAATAACACAAGCAGGTAACGGCATTAACCGTTACCTGCTTGTGTTTTTATGTCCGTATTTGATTATTCTTCAATAACTCCGTAATATCTTCCGAGCCAGTAGGGAAGAAGGAAAGGAGTGGGAGAGCAAGCGCTTCTGCCGTCGCCTCCGTCGGCACGGAAAGGATTGCTGTCATAGTTATGATAATTTCGGGCGTCAATGTCAAGAGCTTCTTTGAGTTGGGGTTTTTCGCCCCATTTCTCCTGCTCTGTGTCATAAACAAGTCCTTTTCTCGATGAGTTGAAGAGGGGACGTTTAACAAAATCAAGAGGATATTCGTAGAGTGTTTTGATTGCGCTGTCAAGACCCGTTACGTCATCTGTGAATGCGGTATACATAATGTTATAGAGAAGAGAATGCTCTGTTTTTTCGTATTCCCAGTGATGCCTCATACCCATAAGAAGATATTTTCTGATTGCGGGGTCTTTTTCTATGCGGAGAATCGTTGCGGTGCAAAGGAAGCCGAGATTGTCATCGATGTGGCAGGTGTGACCGTCATCTTTTTTGTGCTGAGAGGCGTTGAGAAGATAATGCTCATCGATGGCAAGGCGGAGAAATTCTTTTCTGTATTTTTCATCGCCCGAAACGTGATATGCAACGTTGAGGAAAGTGAGCATTTCAAGGGAGTTGATGCATTTTTCCCAGAGCCACATACTGTTTCTGTTGAGCTGTTCGGGATCCCAGTTTGCCCATGTTGTGGGCAGTCCGTCAACGTCACAGAGTCTGTAATTGTTTTCAAGGATATGGTCAACGATATCGCAGACGATTTCTTTTATGTATTCTTTTTCTTCTTCGTTAGCGCAGAAATCATAGTAGAGCGAGAATCCGAAGAAGTGACCGGTCATTTCGTCGCTTGATGTTTCGCCGAGCCACTCGCAGTCGGGATTATTTTCACAATAATGCCACTCTTCTCTGCTCTCTGTGCCAAAATTTTCTTCGTGCGAGTATCTCGTTGCTCTTGCGGTAAAGCCCGGTCT
>JAZNFD010000005.1:0-2687 GCA_045588975.1 Acutalibacteraceae bacterium
TCCCGCCTTTCAGCCGCTAATTCGGTGCAGACCACTAATTTATTCGTTTGTTTCTGTGGGCTCTTTTTTATCGCTCGCTCTGAAAATGACTGTAGTAAGCAACCCGATTATTCCGATGCATGCCCACATGATCAGAACAACATTCCAGCCGGCATTTTTCATAAAGCTTGCAAAAAGCAGATTTGCCCCGGCGGCCGAAAGGTAAGCCACACCGTCAAGCACTCCGTTTACGCTGGAAACCTTGCCGGTTTTGCCCAACCCCGGGATAAATACGTTCCAGATAAGCGCCGAAGGACAAGACCCGGCAAGAAGCGCCAAAAGCAGCAGTACCAGGCTGACCCACTTGTTGGGTGAAAATAAAAGCGCAGTGAACATAACCGTCGAGATGACATACGCCACCCGCATTATTGAAATATCCCTTTCCTTCGTCAAACGGAAAAGTGCAAGCGTTACGAAAGGCATAAAAGAACGCAGCGCCGAAATAACAGCGAAGATCGTATTTGCCGTGTTTTCCTCAAATCCCAGGCAGTCGGTCAGATACGTGGGGATCCAGAAGGAAATTGAAACGAGAACGATTTCGACAAGGCAGGAAATTACCATATAAAAGTAGATTCTTTCAATCTTAAAAACCGAAAGGATCGAAGAAATACCCTTGCCCTTTGAGCTCTGATAATGAATGATGCCCCTGCGCTCAAGAGCTGTGAGCACCACGAACGCCGCAACAGCAATACATACAGCCACCCCGCCCGAAACCACAAACACAAGATACCAGCTGTTTATAATGGCGAGCAGGCTTGCGATGAGGGGACCTGCAAAGGAGGAAAACGACAAAAATACGCAAATTACTCTTGCCTGATTTGGCTTTGTATTTTCCGAAACCGTCTTAACGAGAGGCCCTCTGACCATCGAAAGCGCAAATCCCAAGACGGCAAAGCACAGGATCTGCAAAAATCCGATTTTTATAAAGGGGAATAACATAGTGGAGATGCCGCCTGCCGCAATACCGACAACCACCATTTTCTTTGGCGACAAAATGTCGCCGAGGAAACCGTTTACAAGCTGCCCCACTGCGTATAGCAGCATATAAGCAGAAGAAAGCAGCCCTATGTGATCAAGCGTAAATTCACCGAGTTCAATAAGCTTCGGTGTCATAACACTTAAAATATGACGCAAATAATAATTTGCCAAATACGTGGTGATGCAAAGAATACCTATTGTTAAAGCCTTTTTCGTATCTGTCTTTCCCATTTTTCTTCTCCAATCGGACTTTCAAAACCGAGGTTTGCTCCGCAAGTGCGCCAAAATGTAACTATGCCTACGCTCAAGCAGCAAGCAAAGAAAAACGGAGTCATTTGGGATTCTGCCTTGTTTTGAGTTTACTAAATAATTCTAATGTTGATTCTTTTATAGTTTTTATATTAAACAGGCTTTCTTCTGCCTTGATATCCTCTGTATTCCGCAGGCCCCGGGAAATATTCCACGCCGCCCCTGCATCTTTTCAAATAATCAAGTGCAGTAAGCTGAGAAGTCCACTCCATATCATCATAGTGAACGATATCGTGATAGCCTTCAATATCCACGGCGCCTTCAAATCCGTTCTGAATAAGAATCGTGAAGATATCAGCCCAATTGGTGTCGCCAAATCCGGGGGTTCTGTGCCATGCGAACTCTTCAATTCCTCTGATTCCGTGATCTCTGATCACGTCCCAGGCAACAGTTGCGTCTTTTCCGTGAACATGTACTACCTTTTTTGCCCATTTTCTGAGCTGTGCTATGGGGTCAACAAGCTGACACACCTGGTGAGCAGGTTCCCACTCAAGTCCGAGGGCGTCGCTTGGAACTTCATTAAACATAAGCTCCCAACACTCGGGGCCAAAGGCGATATTGTAGCTATTGCCGTTCCAACCGTCCCCGCAGTTTTCAAATCCGATCTTTACGCCGTTAGCCTCGGCAAGCTCTGCAAGAGGTCCGAAGGTCTTTTTGAAAAGCGGCATATTGTCGGGAACGCTTTTTTCGGGATCTGCACCTGCAAAAAGGCACACGCAGTTGCAGTCGAGAAGCTTCGCATTCTCTATCAAGAATTTTACTTTATCATACACGTCCGGGTCAAGCATAGTGTTTTCATAAAATGAAACTGCAGAGATCTTTGCATTCTCTTTGACTTCATTTACCTTTTTTGCATACTCTTTTATGTCTTCAAGAGGCCAATGGTTAAAAATCAACTCATAGCTCTCAAATCCCTTGGGATTAAGCTGCTTTATCATAGATACGGCATATTTTGCAGGTATTCCGGTTCCTACCAATATATCAAACATTTTTGCTCCCTGTGAATATATTTCGTTAGTTTATTAAGGTCGTTTATTTAAAAATATTGTATCACCCTGCGCTGATAATGTCAAGGAATAAAATGAGTGAAACTGTAATTTCAGCAGATTCGGATTATGGAAAAGTTGATCAATAAATCAGCGCTTCGGTGTTGTCTTCGGAATATTCAAGCTCCTCCGAAATAATGCTCGCAAGCTTTGCAAATTCGCAGAGCGACGAAGCGCCCTCCGAAACGATAAGAGAAGCCGCAAGCCTCTCACAAAAGCGGCCAAATCAAAGCCGTATGACAAAGTCATCGGCATCGAAAGCCTCGGTGCAGTGCGATAGATAAGGTAGGCTAAAATTCTTTCAAGATACTCATC
>JAZNFD010000006.1:0-2356 GCA_045588975.1 Acutalibacteraceae bacterium
CCCAAGCCTGAGGTTCTCAAGCAGGTTGACACTGCAACAAATATGCCCGGCAACTCATCAATCCTTGCACTTCTCCTTTGTGCTGCATGGCTTGTTTACTTCTACTTTGCAAATCTTAACAGCGAAACCGCTGCGGCTCTCAAGATGTTTGCATTTGACCCGACAGAGCTTCCTATTGTTACAATCTATCCCTTCTACATCCCCATCTTCTTCAAGATGTATTCAGACAAGGATCTTCCTGCATTCAAGCGTTTTGTTGTTCCCTCTCTTGCAATCGCAGGCAGCGTCTTTATGGTTATTGCAGCTGTCTTTGCACACAAGGCTGAAATTCCCGGTTACCTAATCATCTTCGCAGTTGTAATGACAATCGGTCTCCGCTTTATGAAGAAGAAAAAGGTTTAATCTGATCCAATCGATATGAAAGACAATAAAAAAGATATTGTTTCTCCCGAACAAAACGATTCAAAGTCCGATAATTATGACTTCGGCAGCATTACATTAAGATTCACCAAAAGAACTTTCAGATATATAATCCTGTCCGTTGCCGCTGTTATTCTTATATACTGGTGTCTTAACAACACCGATAAGGTTTCGGCGGTATTCGGCGGAATATTTAATCTTGCAAAGCCTTTTATACTCGGAATCTGCTTTGCTTTTGTTATTAATGTTTTGTTGCGGCCTCTCGAAAAACTCTGGGATAATATTTTGAGAAAAAAGAAACCGAAAAAAATTTCAGTCAAACTGAAACGTCCGATCTGCCTTGTTCTCAGCGCACTTGTTATGGTCGGCATTATTTTCTCTCTTCTTTTTATGATTATTCCGGAATTCAAAAACACATTCGGAACAATTGCCAAATCATTCCCTCAGTATATCACCGTAATTGAAAGCTGGCTTACAAATGCTGTTGCTTTCGCAGAAAATCACGGATTTACTCTCCCTGACTTTACGTTTGATATCGAAAAAATAATGAATGTTTTCGGCAATGCAATCAATAACAGCGGAATCGTTGATAAAACTCTTGATATAACCGGCTCAATAGTAACGGGAATCGTTAACCTTATCATTGCGGTTGCATTTTCGTTCTATATTCTTTCACAAAAAGAAAAGCTTGCATCGGCATCAAAAAAAACTATGCTGGCTTTTTTCCGAGAAGACAAGGTTAATAAACTCCTCGGAATTATCAGACTCTCCGACCAGACTTTCACAAACTTTTTGACCGGTCAGCTTCTTGAAGCTTTGATAATAGGAGCTTTGTGTTTTGTCGGTATGCTGATATTCCGTATGCCTTATGCGGCGGTTATCTCGGTGCTTGTCGGCGCAACAGCACTCATTCCCGTTTTCGGAGCATTTATCGGAACTGCAATCGGTGCATTTCTCATACTTTTTGTCAGTCCGATAAAAGCATTATGGTTTATTGTTTTCATCGTTATTCTTCAACAGCTTGAAGGCAATCTTATCTATCCGAAGGTTGTCGGCAAATCTGTAGGCTTGCCGGGAATATTGGTTCTTACTGCAGTTACAATCGGCGGAAATCTTTTCGGCGTTGCAGGTATTCTGATCAGCGTACCCTTATGTGCGGTTGTTTACACGATTTTCAGACAGGCTGTTGCCAACAGACTTAAACTCAAGCAAATTGACGCATAAAACTAAAACCGTTATGAAATCTCAAAAGAGAAATCATAACGGTTTATTTTTGATTATAAATCAAGTCCGAAAAGCGTGTTGGCGTTCTTTTTGGTGAGATCAAGAATATACTGAACAGTTGTGTTTCTGACCTCCGCAATAACTTCTGCCGTATATGGAATGAATGAAGAATCGCATCTTTGACCTCTGTAAGGAACGGGAGTCATATATGGGCAATCGGTTTCAATCAGAAGTCTTTCATCAGGCACAGCCTCAGCAACTTCTCTGGGTTTGCGTGCATTCTTGAAAGTTACTGCACCGCCCAAACCGATATACATACCAAGCTTCACGATTTCTTTTGCCATTTCGGCAGAACCTGAAAAACAATGCACAACACCTTTGGGTTTATATCTTTTCAGAAGTGTGAGCGTATCTTCGTGCGCCTCTCTGTCGTGAACGATAATCGGCAAATCTAGTTCTTTTGCCAATACAATCTGTTGCTCAAAAACTTTCTGCTGAATATCACGGGGAGAAAAATCATAGTGATAATCAAGACCTGTTTCGCCGACAGCAACGCATTTTTCTTCCATACAAAGTTTCTTAAGAACGGACAGATAACCGCTTTTGCATTTATCAGCTTCGTGAGGATGAACACCGCATGCGGCATAAACGAAATCAAATTCATCGGCAAGTTCAAGACTTGTAAGCGATGAAGCCATATCACTGGCGCAGT
>JAZNFD010000007.1:0-3930 GCA_045588975.1 Acutalibacteraceae bacterium
ATGCAGAATCTTTTCTGCTACAGAGAGCTTAAAGATTCAAAGCGCCTTGAAAGAAGTGTCGGCACTCTCGGCGGCGGCAACCATTTCATCGAAATTGATGTTGATGATGAGGGCAGAAGATATCTTGTTATCCATTCGGGAAGCAGGAATCTTGGTAAACAGGTTGCGGAGCATTATCAGAATATGGCTTGGGAAATTCACAGAGGAATCGAGGAATACTGGGCAGAAAGAGACAGAATCATTACCGAATACAAGGGAAACGGCAGAAGGTCTGAAATCGAATCAACACTCAAAACATTGAAAAAAAGCTTTGTAAAAAAGGAATCCGAAATCCCCAAAGACCTCTGTTACCTTGAGGGCAAATACAGAGATATGTATCTTCACGATATGCAGTTCTGTCAGCGTTTCGCAACGCTTAACCGTAATATGATGGCAAAAATAATTCTCAATGCTCTTTTTGACAAGGAACTTGAAGATTTTGAGCATTTCGAAACAATCCATAACTATATTGATATGCAGAGCAATATCATCCGTAAGGGTGCTGTTTCGGCAAGAAAAGGCGAGAAGTTGCTTATCCCAATCAATATGCGTGACGGCAGGTTGATCTGCATCGGCAAAGGTAACGAGGATTGGAATTGCTCAGCGCCTCACGGCGCAGGCAGACTTTTCAGCCGAAGCGAAGCAAAGGACAGATTCACGGTTGAAGAATTTCAGGAGAGCATGCAGGGAATTTACAGCACCTGCATCGGAGACAGCACACTCGATGAAAGTCCTATGGCATATAAGTCGATGGATGATATCGTCGATAACATCTCGCCCACGGCTGATATCGTCAGAATCATAAAGCCTGTCTACAACTTCAAAGCTGAGTAACGGCGTCACTGAAACAAGTTCTCTGCCCCGCGAAGTCCAAATGTAATATGTAAGAAAAAAGAACAGATACCTTGTGGTACCTTCCATAAGGAAGTTACCTCAAGGTGGCTCTTGCAGTAAAATTTAATAATTATGATTTGAACGGTATAGCTTTGGCTATGCCGTTTTTGCTTTATGTTGTTTTGAAATATGCTGTTGGTACGCTTCTTCCATTTCTTCGAGAGAGAGCATTTTAATTATTCCCGCACCATGGTAGTAGATGTCTACGGTCTGATGTCGTTTACCGTTAATCTTTTCGGGTGCAGAAACAACTATCTTCTCAATGAACTCGAGAACTAACTCCGCTGTGAGCTCTGTCAGACGTGTTATTCTTTTCGCACGTTCAATGAAATGCTGTAAACTTTCACATTTGATTTCCGTTTCTTCCAAGAATGTTTCAATTTCAGGAACTCTGTCTTTTAATTCCTGTTGTTCATCTTCCAAGGATAAGGATAGCGTTGCAAATCGTTCATCAGATATTTTACCGCTTGTGTTATCTTCATACAGAGTCTGAATGATACGGTCAATTTCAGCAATTCGTTTCTTTGCTTTTTCAAGTTCCTTGCGTTTCAGTTTCAAATCTTTTTGATGATTCAAATCCAATTCCTCAATCTGCTTTGCTGCAAAGTCTTCTTCAAAGCATTGTACATACCATAATACTCTCTGCATATTTTCAAGAACAAGATTGTAGATTACTTTCTCACGGATATAGTGTGCCGTGCAAGAACTTGTATCTCTGCGGAATGATGAACAAAAGAAAAATGCTTGCTCTCTTTTGTAATTGTTGGTGGCACCATAATATAATTTCTCTTCACAGTCATCACAGTATAGCAGTCCTGAAAACATACTTGTAAGTCCGGTTTTTGGATTTCTGCGTTTGTGTTTTCTGAGACTTTGCACAAGCTCAAACTTTTCTCTGCTGATAATCGCAGGATGAGTGTCGGAAAAAATTTTCCACTCTTCTTCGGGGCGTTCAATCTTCTTTTTAATCTTGAAAGATTTTCTTCCTGTTCTGAAGTTTACAGTATCACCACAATACTCTTGCTTCATTAAAATTTTTGCAACAGTATCAGAGCTCCAGTTATGAAGTAATGAAGGTTGGTATCCGCATTTTCTTTTTATACTGCTCCAATACTCAGTCGGTGTCATCACTCCGTCTGCTTTTAATCTCTTAGCAATCTGTGCGGGACCAAGACCCGATACGCACATATCAAAAATTCTGCGGACAACTTCTGCAGCGGGCTCATCAACAATCCACTCCTTTTTGTTGTCGGGATTCTTCATATAACCAAAAGGCGGATTAGTTGTCAGCGGTATTCCCGCCATACCCTTGCTCTGCATCACACGGCGTACCTTTTCACTTGTATTCTTTGCGTGCCATTCGTTGAACAAGTCTTGCATCGGTACAAGGTCACTCAAACCTTTTGCGGTATCAATGTTATCCATTATCGCAATGTACCTGATGCCCAGTTTTTCAAATTCTTCTTAAAGCAACTGACCGACAACCAAACGGTTACGACCTAATCTTGAATGATCTTTGACAACAAGATTTTCAATCAACCCTTGTTCCGCAAGTTCAAGTATTTCTGTGAACGCAGGTCTTGCAAAGGTGACTCCAGAGTATCCGTCATCAAAAAAGAATCGTGGATTCGGCAGGCGATTATCTTTCGCATACTTTTCAAGAATGGCTCTTTGATTTTTTATGCTGCCCGACACATCTTCGTTTTCATCGTCACGAGAAAGTCTTGCGTACAGAGCAGTTATCTTTTGACTTGACTGTTTTTTACTCATACAACTCCTTTCTACAGTCAACATGCTATGAATTGTAGGACACATTTATCATATCACATCTTTTCACGAAGTTCAACACTTTAAAGTGCGAAACTGAACTGTTTTTGTTTTAATATTCGTTCTGTTTTTTCTCGCAAGGTTTCAGTTGCATCGACATTAAAATGCGAACGCACGGTGTAAACTGTTCCGCTGATTTCTTTTTCAAAATCAATCTTACGTGGGAATTGTTTACTCCGAAACCAAGCAAGACGTTCCGACTTTGTCATTGATGAGAGTATGTTTTCAATTTGTGAAATGTTGTTTAACATATCGGTTATGAGATTATGTTCATTGTCGGTCAGGTTGATAATTTCATAATTCATTTACTGTCTCCTTTCTTTGTTTGGAATTTTTCTGTAAGGGTTTCAGGGAGCTTTCCCTGGCAAGCGGATTTGAATATACAAATCCATTGCTCGTTAAGACAGATGCCATTTAATTTTTACTGTTGCGGTTTCGCAACGTATGTTTTTGTTTCTTCGCAAACTCACTTGCAGCAGAGCGTCGTTCTTTGCTGTAAGGCTCTGTGAGTCTGAAACAAAATCTTCCTTTCTCAATCTCAAACATCAGTCTTCCATCTTCGGAATCATCAACCAGCTTACACAAGTCCGGATGTTTTTCTGAATATGCTGACAGACGGTTTTTCAAATCTGTGTTGTAAGTTGTAACCGTGATAATCGGACTTGCTTCACCAAAAAATATCTCGGTTGTCTTTTGAGATTTCTTCAAACCTGTTTTCAAAACATAAACCTCCTTTCCAAAAAAGTATTTTTCAAAAGGCGGCTTTTTGAAAGATAATTCATAGGTGAACAACTGTAAAAAGAACGTTTCATCCGGCAGAAATTTTTGAAACGCTGCAATGTTAAATCAAATACACTCCAATTTGATTTCTGCATTTTTTACAGTTCTGAAATAAATTTGAGCAAAATAAAAAGCCGTCACACAGACAGCGTCAATCGGCGGGAGCATTGCTCTCGCTTTTACAAATGATGTCTTATGTAACGGCTTTGAAATTTAAAATAATCTCAAAGGCATACTGTTTTCTAATCTCACATCACCAGAGACATTCGCCACGTACAGTATCAACAAAGGTGAGGAGTGCGATAATTTTCTCTTAGCATATCGCCGGCTTTGGGCGGACTAATATCCGCAATCAATTACATCGTTATTCAATTGTCAATTTTAAATTTA
>JAZNFD010000008.1:0-4287 GCA_045588975.1 Acutalibacteraceae bacterium
ATATGAATCTGGTCAAGGTCATCAACGCGCATACCGTCTTTTTTGACAACTCTTGCAGGCACGCCGACTGCAGTTGAATTCGGCGGAATGTCGTTAAGAACAACAGCACCCGCCGCAATTCTTGAATTATCGCCGATAACAAGCGGACCGAGCACCTTTGCACCCGCGCCTATCATAACATTGTTGCCGATTGTGGGATGTCTTTTGCCGGTGTCTTTACCTGTACCGCCGAGAGTCACACCCTGATAAATCGTTACATCATCGCCGATTACGGCTGTTTCACCGATAACAACACCTGTTCCGTGGTCGATGAAAAATCTTTTTCCGACCTGAACGGCAGGATGAATTTCAACACCCGTTTTTTTTGAAGCACGCTGTGAAAGCCACCTTGCGGCAAAAAACATTTTTTTGTTATAGAATTTATTTGCAAGTCTGTGAAGTCTTATTGCCTTTAAACCCGGATAGAGAAGAAGAATCTCCATTGCCGACCTTGCGGCAGGGTCTCTGCTTTTAACGCACGCAATATCTTCCCTTAACTGTCTGAACATTACATCACACCTTAAATAAAAAACTCCGCAGTCAAAAATGACTACGGAGGCGTAAATACGCGGTTCCACTCCTGTTTATAACTCAAAACCAGGCTTTAACGCAGCCATACGCACAGAGATACTGTTATTTCCCCCTGTGTGCCGTCAGGTGCACTTCATCAAAACCGCATAAGAAGCATTTTCAGCTGCCTGCTTCCTCTCTGATATGCCGCGAATCGATTACTCTCCTGCCGATTGCATTTTTCATATTATCACATTGTATTATATGTTGTTTACATTGAAAAGTCAATCACTTTTTTGCCGTCAACAAGATACTTAACACCCGAAATAACTGTTAATGCGGCGGTTATCCAGAGCAAAATGTTTGAGAAAAAGGCAAACTTTTCAAATTCCCATCCGAAAACATCAATAAACTGTATGCAGATCATTATAACAATCGAGAAAACCATCTGACTTGCTGTCTTGAGTTTTCCCCATATTCCCGCAGGAATCACTATGCCCTGAGCTGTCGCAACAAGGCGGAATGAGGTGACAAGAAATTCACGGGTAAGAACGATCATAACAATCCAGACATTACATAAGCCGAGCTGCATAAACGCAAGCAGAGCGGCGGTTGTGAGCATCTTATCGGCAACAGGGTCGCAAAGCTTGCCGAATGTTGTGATAAGATTATTCTTTCTTGCAATCTTGCCGTCAAGAAAATCCGTGATTGATGCAACAATAAAAATAATTGCCGCAACAAGATAGTGGTATTCAAAATCAATCATCATCGCTGCAAGATAAAACGGGGTAAGAATAATTCTTGCAACGGTCAATTTATTGGGTAAATTCATAAAATGCTCCTTAACTGTTAATATCTCTGCCGATTAAATCGTAATCGTTAACACCGATAACTTCCACTTCAGCAAAATCACCGACTTCATAATTTCCGTCGGTTGTAAAGCAGATACATCCGTCAATTTCGGGCGCATCCATATATGTTCTGCCCTTGTAGCTGTCGCTGTAACCGTCATAATCTTCAACAAGAACTTTATAAGTTTTTCCGATTCTTTCCTGATTTTTGAGAGTAACTATTTCAAGCTGATCCTGCATAATTATATCGCCTCTGCGGAGCTTGACATCTTCCTCAATCTGGTCTTCCATATCAAATGCGGGAGTACCCTCCTGAGGGGAAAACGCAAAACATCCGAGACGGTCAAATTCGGTTTCATTAACGAAAACAGCAAGATTTTCAAACTCTTCTTCGCTTTCGCCGGGGAAACCGACAATGAATGTCGTTCTGATAACGGCATCGGGGAGTGATTCACGGATTCTTCTGACAGTTTCACGAAGAAATGCACCGTCTCCCCTTCTGTTCATTGCTTTGAGGATTTTATCATCTGCATGCTGAAGCGGTAAGTCAATATAATGAAGTACTTTCGGCTGGCGAGCCATTGTTTCAAGAAGCTCATCGGTGATTTTATCGGGATAACAGTAGAGCATTCTTATCCATTCAATGCCGTCGATTTCACAAAGTGCATCAAGAAGCTCGGGAAGTCTTAATTTGCCGTAAAGGTCAATTCCGTAATTCGTTGTGTCCTGAGCAATAAGAATCAATTCTTTGGTGCCTGCCTGAGCAAGTGCGGTTGCTTCTTCAATGAGCGTTTCAAACTCAACACTTCTGAAATTGCCTCTGATTGACGGAATGGCACAATAAGTGCATCTGTTGGAGCATCCGTCTGCAATCTTGAGATATGCCCAATGCTCGGGAGTGGTCAGAAGTCTTTCGCCGACAAGCGGAAGCTCTTCGCAGGAAGGCATTTCATATTTTCTTTCGCCCTCAATGACCGATTTGACCAATTCCGCAATATTACCCTCTGCACCGATACCGATTACTGCATCAACCTCGGGCATTTCATTGAAAATTTCTTCTTTATACCGCTCCGCAAGGCAACCTGTTACGATAATTTTTTTAACGATACCTTCGTCTTTGAGCTCCGCCATTTCAAGAATATTCTCAATTGCTTCCTGCTTTGCGGCATCAATAAATCCGCAGGTGTTGATTATAACGGCGTCTACTCCGTCATAACAGTCGGCAATCACAAATTCATTTTTATCAAGCTGAGCGAGCATTCTCTCGGCATCAACCTGATTTTTGGGGCAACCAAGCGAAATCATTCCGATTTTATACATCGTCAAAATCCTCCGTTCCGGCTTCAATACTGCGAAGCGCACTTTTGATATCCGACCAACCGTAACCGAGCCGCTGAAGAGCAGCGACGGTCTTTTTTATCCCTTTTTCATCGGATAAGTTGCGTGAATATTTTGTATTTAACAGTTCTATAATACGCAAAATCGGGTCAAAGTCAAGACTTTCGGTCACGTTATCTGCAATTTCACGCGAAATTCCTTTATGAATAAGCTCGGTTTTAATGCCGCGAATGCTCATTCCTTTGGTTCTCATCAACCGTTCGGCAAGATTCGCCGCATATCTTTCATCGTTCAGATAACCGTATTCGCGAAGCTTATCGACAGCGGGAAAAACATAGTCTTTATTGTGGCCTTTCTGACAAAGCCTGTTTATCATTTCGCGTTCGCTGTGGTCGGAATAAGAAAGAATCCTTAACCCCGCAATGAAAGCACAGCGGGAGCCGACGGCTTCCAGAAAAGCCGCCGACTCCTCATCATTATCAATACTTTTCACCGAACAATACGGACTGCTGTACCAATATTCGGCATCAACGGTAAATGCATATTCACCGTCAATCAAAATATGAATTTTATTCTGTTTTCCGACGTTTACAGAAATATTCATATATTATTCGTCATCATCCACAACGATATCGAGCTTTGCTCTTGCGTTAGCTTTTGTCGTGGGTTCGGGAGCGGGTGCTGCGGGCATCTCGGCTCTGGGACGTCTGACAGCCTTGCTGTTTTCAGCCGCTTCTTTCATTGCGGCAACAATCTTTTCCTCGATTTCAGCCGCAAGCTCGGGGTTATTGAAAAAAAGCTCTTTGACATTATCTCTGCCCTGACCGAGTCTCATATCGCCGTAAGAGAACCACGCACCGCTTTTATGGATAACATTGAACTTAACGCCGAGGTCAACCATTTCGCCTTCCTTGGAAATACCTCTGCCGTACATAATATCAAACTCCGCCTCTTTGAAGGGAGGAGCAACCTTATTCTTGACAATCTTACATTTTGTTCTGTTTCCGACAATTTCATTGCCCGAACCCTTAAGCGACTCAACTCTGCGAACATCAATTCTCATTGAAGCATAGAACTTGAGCGCACGTCCGCCCGTTGTTACCTCGGGATTGCCGTAAACAACGCCGACCTTTTCACGAAGCTGGTTAATAAAGATAATGATAGTGTTTGATTTTGCAACTGCGCCTGCTATCTTTCTGAGAGCCTGCGACATAAGTCTTGCATGAGCACCGACGTGGGAATCACCCATCTCACCTTCGATTTCCGAACGGGGAACAAGAGCCGCAACAGAGTCAATAACAACAACATCGAGTGCACCCGAGCGGACAAGAGCTTCGGCAATTTCAAGAGCCTGCTCACCGTTATCGGGCTGTGAAACGAGAAGTGAATCGACCTCAACTCCGAGGTTTGCGGCATAGCCGGGGTCAAGTGCATGCTCTGCGTCGATGAATGCTGCCTCGCCGCCGTCCATCTGTGCCTGAGCAACAACAGAAAGAGCGAGAGTTGTTTTACCTGATGATTCGGGACCGTATATTTCAATGATTCTGCC
>JAZNFD010000009.1:0-3507 GCA_045588975.1 Acutalibacteraceae bacterium
TCCTCAGGAAAGAAAACCTGCTCCGAAACGCTCAGCGGAATTCCCGATTGCGTTACAGCCTACGGCGGGAAAATCGCTGTTGCAAATTCCGGTGAGATAACGGTTTATTCATCATCCGGCAGAGATACACGTACATTTGAAACGCAGAGTTTGCCTTCGGATATTTTCGGCTGTTCAGGCGAAATATATACCGTTGAAGGCGGCTTGGTTTGCAAATATTAATGACAGCACACAAAGGAGGCATGTGAATGGAAAACTTTTCTTTTATTATTGACATCGCTTTGATTGCAATTATAGCTCTCGGCATTTTTGACGGCTATAAAAAAGGCTTCATCAGAATTGTTCTTTCGTTCGTTGCGATACTGATTTCGTGGTTTTTTGCAAGCGAGCTTTCTCAACCCGCAGCAGTCTGGTTAAGTGAAAATATTATTCAGGGCCGGGCAACGGGTGCCATTGAGAATCTTATTGCAGACAGCATCGGCAAAGGAACGGAAGCGGTGCTTTCGGCTATTCCCGAATCACTGATCAACATCGGAACACAGGCAGGTGTTTCGTTCAGCGAAATTGCGGCTCAGGTCGGCGGAAGTGTGGATGCGGCTCAGGCGGCACAGCAGATTTATGAGGCAATTGAAAATAACATTGTTATTTCAATCGCAAGAATAGCATCGTTTGTTGTGATTTTTGTGATTCTTAATGCGGTGCTTTCGGTTGCGGTCCGTCTCATAAGCAAGTTATTCAAGCTGCCGGGACTTAATCTGGTAAACCGTCTTCTTGGTGCATCGATCGGTGTGGCTAAAGGAATTTTTCTGGCGGCAATTATCAATGTTGCAATAAGCTTTGTTGTGATGGTGGCTCCCGAATCTGCAATTTCGGTTGCCGCAGAGCAATCAACTGTCCACAATTTTCTTTCGGATGCAATCAAATTATTGATTACAGAATAAAATTTATTTACATAACAGGAGGATATTATGAAAGCTGTTTTAAAAGAATATTTTACAGGATGTCTGACAATTCCCAATCTTCTCTCGGTCATCAGAATCGCACTCATTCCCGTTTTTGCCGTTCTTTTCAATAACGGTGACTACGGCTGGGCAGTTCTCGTGCTTGCTATTTCGGGTTCAACAGACTTTTTTGACGGAAAAATCGCAAGAAAGTTCAATCAGATAAGCGCACTCGGAAAGCTCCTTGACCCCATTGCCGATAAGCTTACTCAGATAACAATCGCAATCGTTTTCTATATGACTTTCAGCAACAGCAGCGACGAAACAGTCAAGGCTTGCAGCTGGATTTTCCTTGTTTTCCTTATCAAGGAAGCTGTTATGGTTGTCGGCGGCGCAATTATGATCATGTTCGGACTCAAACCCGTAGCTGCAGAGATGCCCGGTAAGGTTGCAACCTTTGCGTTCTATGTTATTATGTGCGTGATTCTTGCATTCGGACCCGATGTAGGTATTCTCGGCAATGTTTTCACTCTCCCCGCAGTGCCTATGCTGATTCTCATTGCAATAAGCCTTGTACTTACTCTGGTTGCATTTTTCAGCTATGTACCCGGTGTTATCAGTCAGATCAAAGAGAAAAAAGCAAGCAAATAAAATTCAAAAGGATATTAATAAATGAAACAGGTTTTATGTGCAAAATGCAAAAAACGCCCTGCAATGTTTTTCATAACAAAGGTTGAGGGCGATAACACAACACAGGAAGGTCTTTGCATCAAATGCGCCATGGAAATGAATATCGGACCCGTCAAGCAGATAATGCAGAGTATGGGCATTTCCGAAGATGAACTCGAAGAGGTTGGCGAGCAGTTTGAAGCAATGTTCGGCGAGGACGGCGGATTTGAACCCGGCGGTGCGGGAACATTGCCGTTCCTGCAGAATCTCGGCTCTATGAATAATTCTTCAGAAAGAGAGGAGCGCACATCCTCGGATAATTCAGCCGAAAACGAGGCAAAGAAAAAAAGAAGAGGCAACAGAAAGCCTGAGGATGAAAAGAAACGCAAGTATCTCAGTCAGTTCTGCACAGACCTTACCGCAAAAGCTCAGGCAGGCAATGTTGACAGAATCATCGGCAGAGAAAACGAAATTTACAGAGCGATTCAGATTCTTTGCAGACGAACAAAGAATAATCCTTGCTTTATCGGTGAACCCGGTGTCGGTAAAACCGCAATTGCAGAGGGTCTTGCGCTCAGAATTTCCACAGGCAATGTTCCTGCAAAGCTTAAGGATAAAGAAATTCATATGCTTGACCTTGCCGCACTTGTTGCAGGCACGCAGTTCAGAGGACAGTTTGAAAGCAGAATCAAAGGCCTTGTCGAAGAAGTCAGAAGCGAAGGAAATATTATTCTCTTTATTGATGAGGTTCATTCGCTTGTCGGCACAGGTGACGCAGAGGGTTCAATGAACGCCGCAAACATTCTCAAGCCTTCTCTTTCCAGAGGCGAAATTCAGATTATCGGCGCAACAACTTTCACCGAATACAGAAAATACATCGAAAAAGATGCCGCTCTCGAGCGCAGACTTCAGCCCATCAGAGTTGAGGAGCCTTCGATTGACCAGACCGTCGAAATGCTCAAAGGCGTTAAAGACTACTACGAGGATTTCCACAGAGTAAAGGTTACAGACACACTTATTGAAAAAGCGGTTAATCTTTCCGAAAGATATATCAACGACAGATTCCTGCCCGATAAGGCGATAGACCTTCTCGATGAGGCTTGCACCTGCGCAAATCTCCGTAACGTTAACATCAGCAACTTTGAAATTGCATCTCAGGAGCTTGAAGAACTCAAAGCAAGAGAAACAGAGCTTACCGAAGCGAAGGATGTTGACTACGAAGCTATCGGCAGAGTCAAAGCTGAAATAATTCAGAAAGAAATCGAAGTTAAAGAGCTTGAAGTCCTCGCTTCGGATAATAACGTTACCGAGGACGACCTTGCAAGAGTTATCCAGCTCTGGACGGGGATTCCTGCAAGCAAGGTTATCGAAAGTGATATGCGTCGCCTTGCAAACCTCGAGGATAATCTCAAGGCAGGCATTATCGGTCAGGATGAGGCAGTTTCACTTGTCAGCGCCGCTGTCAGAAGAGGCAGAGTGCAGATAAGCCCCAGACGCCGCCCTGCATCGTTCATCTTTGTCGGTCCCACGGGCGTCGGTAAAACAGAGCTTGTAAAGCTCCTTGCGAAAGAGCTTTTTGAAACTCCCGAAACTCTTATCAGACTTGATATGAGCGAGTTTATGGAGAAGCACTCTGTTTCGAGAATCATCGGTTCGCCTCCGGGATATGTAGGCTATGACGAAGCAGGTCAGCTTACGGAAAAGGTAAGAAGAAAGCCCTACAGCGTTATTCTTTTTGATGAAATTGAAAAGGCACATCCCGATGTTTTGAACATTATGCTTCAGATTTTGGATGACGGTAAGATTTCCGATTCACAGGGAAGACTTATCAACTTTGAAAATACCGTAATCATTATGACTACAAATGCGGGCGCCAACGTAAGCTCATCACAGGCAG
>JAZNFD010000010.1:0-4133 GCA_045588975.1 Acutalibacteraceae bacterium
TTGAGCTGATTTTTGATATCATCTGTGCGTTACCGAGCAAATCCGAAAAATCGGGCATGGAAAACTGCGGGTCGGAGGTCTGAGCCTTCGACCCGTTATCCTGCGAAAAAAGATTTTCCGCCGCCGCCCTGAGGTTTTCCATATCCTCATCGGAAAGTGAGGACAAAATTTCGCTTATGTTATCCATAATTTATTTTCCGTTTCTGAATTGTTTCATAAGTTTCTGCGCCTGCTCACTGCTGAGGAGGTCTTCAAGTGCTTTTTTATCGCCGAGTATTCTTTTTATTTCTTTCATCTTATCATCGGGGACTTTGCTCTGCACTGCACCAAGCAAATCCTCGGGATTTTTTGCATTTGCCGTCCTTGCAAGACGGAGCATCTCCTCGAGCGAAAAATTCTCTTTACTCATTGCAATCACCGCTTTCTTTATGTATAATTAATATGTCGGAAATTTCATTTGCAGAACGGAGGACATTGATGAGAATTCTTGTTTTTTCGGATTCCCACGGCGCAACCTATAAGCTGAGAACCGCAATCTCAAACCATCCCGAAGCAGATATGATTATCCATCTGGGCGACGGCGAACGCGATATATCTCTGCTTGACGAAGAAATCGCAGGGCGTAAAACCGTTCAGGTCTGCGGCAACTGCGACCTTTATTCGATGCTTCCCGATAATGAATTCATCACCGTTGCGGGCAAAAAAATTCTTTGCACCCACGGTCACTCCGAGCTGGTCAAATACGGGTCGGGAGTGCTGATTGACAAGGCGCGTAAAATGGGCGCCCATATTGCATTATACGGTCATACCCACCAGAGTGTTACGACTTACGTTGACGGTCTCCACGTGATGAATCCCGGTGCAATGCTCAACGGCGAATACGGCGCAATCGACATCACTCCGGGCGGGATCATGCTCCTCAAAATGAAAGTTTAATTAAAATGAAAAAATAAAAAGCAAAATTTCGGGCGGGTTTCACCCGCACCCTTCATTTTGTATTCTGAATTCTGAATTTTGCATTCATAAAAACCACCGTCTGAACATACATTGGTTTCAGGCGGTGAATTTTTATGTTTGTATATTCTGTAAAAACATCAAAGGCAAAAATTTTTACACTCATCATTGCGCTTGCGGCAATAATTACGGCGGCAGTTTTCGTTATGAGAGCCGAAAAAGAGCCTGCGGCAAATGACTCCTCTGTCAGCTACAAGGCAGAAAACGCAGCCGAAAGAACTGCTTTTCTTTCACAGTTCGGCTGGAAAATATCGGAGGATCCTGCGGAAATCAGCGAGGTTATTATTCCTGCGGATTTTGATGCGGGATACCTTGAATATGCCGCAATGAACAAGTCTCAGGGGCTTGACCTTGAACCCTACAAGGGTATGCGGGCAAAGCGGTGGACTTATGACATCCTTAACTATCCCGGACTCGAAAACCAAAAGGGCGTGCAGGCAAATCTGCTCATTTTTGAAGGCAGGGTCATCGGCGGAGATATCTGCTCACTCGACCTCGGCGGTTTTATGCACGGATTTGATTTTCCGTCCGCGCCGCAAACAACGGCTCCCCCTCTGAGCGTTACCGAAATACCTGTCGAAACAACAACCGAAAGCTGATTTAAAGGACCGTTTCTGACGGTCCTTTTTTGTCCGTCAAAATAATCGTTTTGTTTAGTTGCAATTTTTTTCTGCTTATGTTATAATTAGCGATACAATTAAACTTTTTTTGTAACATTAACCAAAAAAGTTTTTCTTAATGTTAAACATTAGGAGGTAAAAATGTCTAACGATAAAAAGAAACTTATCTATAATACATTTATAGATTTACTTGAAAAGAAACCCTTTGACAAAATAACGGTCAAGGATATCGTTGAAACCTGCGGCATCAACCGCAACACTTTCTACTATTATTACAGTGATATTTACGACCTGCTTGAAGAGATTTTCGCAAAGGAACTTCAGCTCCTTGTTGAGGCGCATAAAAACGGTGATTCGTGGATTCAGGCATTTGCAAAAATCGCATCCACCGCCTACGAACACAAAAAACACATCAACAACATCTGCTCATCGCGAAGCTACAATTATTTCGAAAGCTATATGTATAAAGCCTGCAAGCACATAATCATTGATTTTGTCAACGTCAGCGCAGAAGGTATGCGAGTGCCCGATGAGGATATTGAATTCATCGCATCTTTCTTTGAATACGCATTTCTCGGAATTGTTTCGGAGTGGTTCAGAACGGGTATGCGCGAAGATCCGCTTTATCTCGGCAGCCAGCTGTGGCTGATTTCGGGCAATATCAAGGAATCGCTCAAAAGAAGCGAAAAAAGGTTGGAAAACAGGATTGAAAACGGAAATTTTGTTTGAGGATAAGCACATTGCCGTCTGCATCAAACCTGCAGGAATAATCAGCCAGAGCAGCGAGGGCGGCAATGATATGATAGCATTGCTCAATGCCCGTTTTGCTGAAAACGGCGAATCCGCAACGGCATATCCCGTTCACAGACTCGACAGAGAAACTGCAGGCATTATGGTCTATGCAAAAAGTCCGTCTGCCGCAGCCGCTCTCTCGAAGCAGGCGGAGCAGAATACGATAAAAAAGCATTACTACGCCGTAATTCAAGGTTCTCCCGAAGAAAAAAGCGGAGTGCTGAAGGATTTGCTTTTCAGAGATAAACAAAAAAATAAAACTTACGTTGTCAACCGTATGCGCAAGGGTGTGCGCGACGCATCGCTTGAATATTCGGTCATCGGCGAAAATGACGGGCTTTCAATGCTCGATATTCTTCTGCACACGGGCAGAACCCACCAGATAAGAGTTCAGTTTGCGAGCAGAAAAATGCCGCTTGTCGGCGACGGCAGATACGGCGGAGGCGGCGGAAAGCTCGCACTTTTTGCACACACACTCGAATTCACTCATCCCAAAAACGGAAAAAAACTCACCTTCTCGGCAAATCCTGAATCAAGTGAGTTTCCGTGGAATAAATTTAATTTTGAGGAAAGGAAATAAAAAATGCTTACAATTTTTGCAATTCTCAGCGATATTCCTTTTTATATTGCTGAAATCATTTCAAAACTCACAGGTGCGGATACCTCAGCTTTTCTTGATTTCGTCAGCAACGCTTATGCGGAAATTATGAACGCAATCAATACAATTATAAAATAAAAACAAGCGTTAAAAAGGCATTGTATCCTTTCGGACACAATGCCTTTTTGTTATATTACTTTGATTTCTTTGCCATTGCTCTCTGGATTGCCTTGATAATCTCAACGATGGGGATAACAAGGAATGCAAGTCCGATTGAGATGCCGTATGCCTTTGCGTCAAGGTGAGCAAAGTCAAACATATCTGCGAGGAAGGGAACTTCGATGATTGCGGTTGTGAGAATGAGCGATGCAACCATTGCGCCGTAGAGAACCCAGTTGTGCGACTTCTGACCGAATGCCATGCCGAGAACCGATCCTCTCTGTGAACGCATATTGAATGAGTGGAAAATTTCACACATTGACATTGTGAGGAATGCCATTGTCATGCCTTCCTTACAGTCTGCAATGTTTGTGAACTGCCAATGACCTGTTTCAAGGAATTCACCGATAAAGAATGCTGTGAGAGTAAGGAGTGTAACAAGTGCGCCCTGATAGAATACATCAAAGCCCATGCCGCCTGCAAAAATGCCTTCTTTTGAATTTCTGGGTTTTCTCTGCATGATATCTCTTTCAGGTCTTTCAAGACCGAGAGCAAGAGCAGGAATACTGTCTGTAACGAGGTTTATGAAAAGAAGATGAACGGGTTTTAAAATTGTGAAGTTCATGATTGTAGCTGCGAAGATTGAAAGAACTTCTGAAAGGTTTGAGCCGAGTAAGAACTGAATAGCCTTACGGATATTATCGTAAATTCTTCTGCCTTCTGAAACTGCAGAAACGATTGTTGCGAAGTTGTCATCTGCCAATACCATGTCAGCAACGTTCTTTGTAACGTCTGTGCCTGTGATACCCATGCCGACACCGATGTCTGCACTCTTGATTGACGGAGCATCGTTAACACCGTCACCTGTCATAGCAGTGATCATGCCCTTTGCACGCCATGCATTAACGATTCTTGTTTTGTGTTCGGGCTGAACTCTTGCATAAACTCTG
>JAZNFD010000011.1:0-9845 GCA_045588975.1 Acutalibacteraceae bacterium
AAGTTCGTCGCCTGCATTTACGTAGTAGTCGGTAAGTTTGCCGTCTGCTTCGTAGAATTCAAGACCTGCGTATACGAATTTATTGTCACCCTGACCGTATGTTGCTGCAAGGTCAGCATATGAGTCAATCTTTGATACGCCGGCTGCTGATGCCACAGGGGCAGCAAGCGGAGCAAGGCACGAGAACATTCCGAATACAATTGCAATTGCAAGGAAAGCACTCAATGCGCGTTTAAATTTTGACATTTGCTCGTTTCCTCCTTTTATTTATATGCTAAAAAACATAGGACAATTTGTTGAGCATCGTCGGATATATAATAGCTATGGGGTATAACCCACACCCTGGAGTGTGGGTTATACCAATTAAAATTAAGAGTTTGCTTTGGATAAATTACTGAAAATTAATATGCGATGTATGATGATGCACCGTTGAGACCAACTTCCTGGTTGATTGTACCCTTGTAAGCACCGCAATATCTAATTGCGTTACAGTCACCAACGTCAACAAGACCGTCATTGGTAACGTCAGCAGCAACAGCCTTATATTCTTCGTTTGTGCCGCCCCATTCCCAGTCAGTCTTCCAAGCTGCGTTTTCAGCGATCTGATTAGCATCCGAACCGTCGTATGTGTTATCGCAGTTTGTATCACCGATAACTACAACGATGTATGTCTTAACGACTGAACCACTGTTGTTGTCTTTGAACTGAATTACAGTACCGGTACTGTAGGTTGCACCACCCTTAGTAACTTCAGCTGTGCAGTTAGTCATGTCAAATGCTGCAAGAACTGAGTTTTCATCGTAGAGGCCATATACACCGTAACCAACTACATAACCGTCAACGGGTGTGCCGTCGGGAAGTGTTGCGAAGTAGTATTCGTGGTTAAGAGTACCTGTTGTAACGCGAGGAACGAATGAATAGCCGTAGTCGTGATCCCAGTACAGGAACTGATCTTCTGTCTTAAATTCAACTGATGCTTCGTCGCCGCCTGCTGAACCAGCAAACTGAAGAGCTGCCTGTGCATCAACAAGAGTCTGAGCGATTGCGTCGATTGTAGTCTGCTCGTCGGGTGTGTAGGGCTTCTGCTCACTTGCTCTGAGAGCATCGTTGTAAGCAACTGCGAAGGTTCTGTATGTCTCTTCAGTGTAAATATACTGAGCAGCAGGATCATTACCGCATGCATCAAAGATTGCCTTTGCGTTTGCAAGAGCTGAATCAACCTTGGAGTAGTCACCTGCAACTTCAAGATCCTTCCATGTGTCAACAAGCATTGTTGTTGCTGTGTTGATCATTGAGGGAAGAGGATCTGCCATCTTAAGAACCTTATCTGCAAATGCAACTGCGTTGTCGTAGTTTGCCTTGGATTCGCCAACATATGTGCCGGATGCAGTGTTAATATTACCATAGATGTCAAATACCTGCTGAAGCTTGTTTGTGTAGCCGGGCAGTCTGATAAGACGATCTGAGGTGAGCTCGATCATATGGATAGCATATGTTGCTTCGATTGAGTTAACTGCAGGAAGGTCAAGTCTTCTTGCAACGTACTCAGCCATTGCTCTTTCATATTCAGCGATTTCATCAGCTGAAGGAACGTAGTATTCGATTTCTCTGGGATCTTCAGGAGCGAAGAATTCCTGAGAATCAATGATGTCAGTAGCAAGGCTTCTTGCGTCTCTGTATTTTACATATGTGTGAGGTACATAGTCACGGAATCCGAAATGCCTGTAGTTGCTCTCGTAGTATTCGATATCTTCCTTAGTAACGATTGTGTAAGGCTGACCGTCAGCTGTGATAGCATCTGTGTAAGTGGGAACATAGTTCATACCGCTTACTTCGTCAACAGCATTCCAAAGACCACTGATACCTGTGTCACGTGCATACTCTTCAAGAATTGCGATAGCTGCTTCAAGCTCTTCTGCGAGTTCTTCGTATCTGTTATCGTACTTTGAAGGATTCTTTGCTGCGATAGCTGCAAGGAATGTGTCGCCTTCCTTAGGCATAAGAGCAAGTCTTGCTGCTTCGTTAAGGACATTCTTGTATGTTGTCCAGTAACCTTCAGCAACACCACCGAAATCTACGGTGTTGTAGTTTGACTTCTGACGGTTAGCGGTAACTGCTCTTGAGAACATACCTTCAAGACCGTAGTCATCATAAAGGTGGATTGTTGTATTAACTGTAGCTGTTGCGCCGCCAACGTTAAGAGTTGTTGTTACGTTGTACTGACCATCTTCAACACCAGCGTTGTTGCCAACGATCTGGGGTTTGCCGTTTCCATCAAGGATAAGTTCGCCGGTTTCTTCATCTACTGCATAGAAATCTTCATATCTTTCGTAGAGTGAACCGTCTGCCTTTGCATTAACCATGAAGGGGCTGAAGAAGTAGATACCTTCCTGACCTGTCATTGACTGTGAAACAGGCTTGGAATCGTCTGAACCATCGTTCATCTTAACGAAGGGGAACTTACCTGCAAGATCTGCAGGATTTGAACCGGTCATTGAAACACCGGTAATAGCAGCTGTTGCTGCATTGCCCTTGTCGTCGTCTCTGATACGAATGCTGTAGCCTTCGATATCTGTGAGATCATCACCTGATGCAAGATAGATTGTGTCTTCATACTGAACTTCGCGATCGCCATATGAATCATAGATTGTGATGTTGCTATCGTCTTCTTCAGCATTACCAACGTATGAGTAAACAGTCTTTGAAAGGTAGCTTGTTGTCATTCTTTCGCCGCTTTCATCAAGAACATAGTAGTTAACTGTGAACTCGATAAGGTCGCCAACGTTACGGCTACCATTGAATGTAACATTAAGTTTGCCGCCTGTGGGGATCTTGCTGCCCGGAGCAATACCTGCATAGTTAAGAGTATAAACCTGATTACCTGCTGCATTGTACTGGTTAAGAACAGCGTTTTCGATTTCATACTCATAAAGCTTATCCTGGATGGGATCGCCTTCTTCAGGAGTATGATATGTGTTGATACCGCTTGAACCGTTGATTACTTCGAAAGCGGGAAGAGTGCCAGTTGCGCTGAGTGTTTCAGGAAGATAGATTTCCATCTCTTCGAATTCCTGATCGTCGCTGAGACCGAGAAGCATACAAACGAGAGGAAGACCAACGAGAATGATATCTTTTGCTCTGCCCTGAATTGTAGCGCCTGATGCTGATGTGAACGACTTGGTACCAAGTGATCTGATAAGGTCAGCAACCATGCCGCCAAGAAGCTCGTTGTTAATGATTTCGTCAAGTGTATCCTGAGCCTGGAATACGCCGGGGAAGAGAAGGTTGAATACATTGTTAAGAAGGCTGATAATGATTTCAACGCCGTCCATTGTTGAGAATGCACCGGTGGGGTTCTTCTTGAAGATAGTTGCAAGGTTAGTTGCATCAAGTGTGTAAACGGGCTTAACAATGAAATCGAAAATGAATGCCTTGGAAACGATTGTTGAACCGTCACCGGCAATTTCAGCTGCAATCCAAGGAGCCTTACCTTCACCGCCCTTGATGGGAATGAGTGAATCGATGATTGTGTCGAGATCCTGCCATACCATATCTTCGGTAATGCCGTCTGCTTCACCTTCAGCATTGTAGCAAAGAAGATCATCGCAAATTGAAAGAAGAGGAGCATATTCGCTGAATGCCCATGCTGCAACCTGACCAAGGAGATCGCTGTAGTGACCTTCGTCGCCGTTGTACTCAAGAAGCTTGCCTTCTTCAGGTACCATATCCATACCCTGATTGAGGTTGTAAACAGCGATATCGAAGAGGATGGTGATCATCTTGTCGATAACTGCATCATAGTACTGTTCATCAGTCATGCCAGCTGTCTTAACAGGCTTGGTGTAATCGAACTGAGGAATATCCTGATATGCAAGCTGCTCAACTGCTCTGTAAGCAACGTCAACAATAGTCTGATGTTCGGGCTCAACATAAATGTAATCAACAGAAGCATTGAGAACACCTCTGAGAACAAGTGAAACGATCTGCTGGCTGTTCATCTGCTCGATTTCAGCAGCTGTGGGGAATGCTTCCTTGAATGCTCTTGCACCAAAGAATTCGCTACCGGTTACCTGAAGAACGAACTTACCAACTTCAACGATGTTGTCGAAGAGGAGTGAGTTGTCGCCCTTGGGGTTGGTACC
The DNA here is from genome assembly GCA_045588975.1 of Acutalibacteraceae bacterium. Classification (GTDB taxonomy): domain Bacteria; phylum Bacillota; class Clostridia; order Oscillospirales; family Acutalibacteraceae; genus CAG-177. Next base: position 4,143 of record JAZNFD010000011.1, read on the forward strand.
GTAATCCCAAGTCCAATCGTATGTAACACCGTCAACAGTTACTTCTTCGAGTGCTACTGCGTGAAGAACGTCACCGAGAAGAGTGTTGAAGTAGTCAACAACAGTTGTGTCTGAGGGAATTGTTGCTGTGGGAATTCTTACAGCATTTTCGAGGTCGAAGAGCTTTGCAAGAACAGTGTTCTTTTCGAGCTCTGCTCTGTCGAAAGCTTCACCTGAATAGCTGGGATCGTAGTCGGGGTTGGGATACCAAACGCCTTCTACACCATTTTCGCCTTCAACAACGGGTGTTGAGGGATCGTCGCCGAAAACATTCTTATTTGTATACTTCTCAAGATATTCGATACCACAGATGTCTCTGCGTACCCAGCGAACTGTATCTCTGTTAAGTACGGGGATAAGAAGGTTATTGTAAGCTGCGCGAAGAAGGGCTTCGATGAAATCATAGCCGATCCTATCTGTTCCGATATCAACAAGTGAGTAATCAGCTGCGGGAGCAGCAGCGCCCTGAGCAACTACCTCAACGCCGCCGAGACCAACTGTTACCCAATCGTCGGGATGAACCCAACCATAGTAGTCGTTTGCATTTGTATCGGGTTTTGTTGTGAGTCCGTAGAAATCATAAGTAACGGGATAGTAGGGATCTTCGAAGTAAGGGTCAAGGAGTTTCCACTCACCAAGAACGAGACCGTTGAGAAGAGTCTGAGCAAGAGTGAGGGCACCGTTTTCAGGATTCTTATACTTGTCGGGGATAGCTTCGCCGCCATCATCCATATAATCGAAGCCTTCGGGGTTGCCATCTTCATCGAGCTCGCCCATTGCTTTGCCTTCAGCAGTCATGCCGAAGATGAGACCGATAATAAGTTCTCTTACATCGAAGAGATAATCTGCAACGAAGGAAGTCATGATGCCGAGGCTGACTGTACCTGCTGCATACTTCTCAACAAGAGGAGCAAGGTTAGCAATAAAGTCGAAAAGACCTTCGATAACCTTAGTGTCATCGTGTGTGCTTCTTCTTACTGATGTGATGGGCTCAATGTACTGGGGAAGAGCACTTGCATCACCAAGAAGGGGAAGAAGGTTCTGAACACTCGCAACAAGTGAAACTACACTGCCGAGTGTTGTGTCAACGCTGCCAAGATCAAGCTTACCGATGTAGATATCAACTTCCATCTTTTCTTTAAGCAGCATACGGTCGAGTTCGTCAAGAGCCATTGATGCATACTGCTCTGATGTGAATTCAGGAGCATCAACATCGTTGTACTTGACTGCGGAGTCCTTATAAGGCGCATATGCATTACCCAGTACGGAGAAGGAACCGATGAGCATTGCAAAAGCCATAAGGAGTGAGAGAATGCGGATTGACTTTTTCAAATTGTACACCTCCAAAAAATTTTGCACTTTGAAATGTTGCGGATAAGAATTCTGGGATTGTGCAACGGCAATAAAAGCACAGGCGAACCTATACTATAAATATAATGCACATCGCACCTCTGACCGACCTCCTTGTTTGATTGCCTGCGCCGGGAACGCCACGATCCGGCGCAAAGCGACACAGTCAGAATCACAAAATTTGATTATCCACTGCGGGATTCTGCCTGATATTGAGCCAAAATGGGCGCAATTACAGATAGAAAACCACTATATGGTCATAATAAATATACCCAAATTTCGCTCTAATGTCAACGATTTTCAATGTCCAATTAATATTTTGTTAATAATCAACAATTTAAATCTGTTGTTTTTGGGCAAGTTGATGTGTTATGTTAATCGATTAAAAAACATTTCTCAATTTTTTGTATGTAAAGTTAACTTGCTTTACATGATCCGCATTTTTTTAAGAAGCAAATAAACACATTTAATTATTGTTTTTTGCCTCCGTGAGAAGATATATATAAAATGTATAGCAAATCACATAAAAATATGATGCGTTTTATTTCATAATTGGAATATTTGTGCTCAACGTAAAGTTGTATGGCTTTACATTGAGCGGTAAAATCTTATAATAAATACTTACTTGACAAACAACAAAAACCGTCTGATTTTCAGACGGTTTTTGTTGTTTTGAACAAGTTCAATTTCAAATGTTCATAATTTATTGCAATTTCTTGTTTTTTGATTCATTTTTTAAGCTTGTAAAGCAACTGTTCTTTACATATCTAAATGGGCATTCAGAAGAAACACACCTGTAAAACCAAGCAGCACTTCCTGTAAAATGGCTCCATCCTGCTCTGCCATAGATGTCTTTTCCGAATGAAACGTCACCTGAAAGCACAAAAGGCTCTGCTCTGTAGCGGATTGCAGACTCCTCATCTATATAAAAGCTCATCGGATTAATTCTGTTAAGCAGATTTTCGCCCTCTTTTCGTTTTCCCGATTTAAAAAGTGCAGATGCAAGCCATATCGCCGCATGTGTATACTGCCCGCCGTTTTCTCTGATTCCTTCGGGATAAGATGCGATATAACCTATCTTATTTTTATCATCTTCATCAAAAGGAGGAGAAAGTAATCTTATTATTTTATTGTCACAAAGCCGCTCAATGGCGGTGTTCAATGCAGTTTCTGACCTTCCGTCTTTACCTATTCCCGCAAAGACAGCAAATGCCTGCGGCAAAATGTCTATAAAATCCCGTTCTTCGTAAAGAGGTTTTCCGTTTTCAAGTAAAACTCGTGCATATCGATCACCGCACCAGGCTTTTTCTTCAACCAAAGCCCTGAGTTTAGCAGAAATTCTTGAATACTCCTCCCCTTTTTGTGCCTTTCCGTGCCTTTTACAGATAGAAGACATATCGTCAAGAACTATTATCAAAAACATTGCAAGCCATACACTTTCCGCATTTTCATTTCCAATCCGATTCATACCATCGTTCCAGTCACATGAACCGATTAACGGTAATCCGTTTTTGCCGAAATTCATAGCCTTGTCAACAGCTTTAATACAATGATCGAGAATGCTTTCGCCATAATCTGTTCTTTTCGGAGTGAAATATCGTTCTGTTTCATCCGATGACAACTCTTCGCCAATCAAGTATGGGACACAAGTATCAAAAAAATCAATGTCATCGGTTGCTTCAAAATATCTGATACATGCATAGGGCAACCAGAGCATATCGTCACTGCAGCGGGTGCGAATTCCCTTAATTATCTGCCTTTTGTCAACAATAACGTGCCACCAATGAAGTACATCACCCTGTTCAAACTGAACCGCCGCACATCTTATTATATGAATTTTAGAAATTTCAGGCTCGGTATCAAGAAAGGCAAGACAATCCTGAAGCTGGTCACGGAATCCGTATGCACCTGAACATTGATAAAATCCAACCCTTCCGTAAAATCGGCTTTGTTTAATCTGAGAATACAAAAACGAATTGCAAAACAGGTTAAGATTGATGTTTTTGCTCATAAACTTTTTTGGAACAAGCATCATACGGCTGAAATCAGCAACTTCCGGCATTAGAAATGCTGATTTTTCCGAAGCCCCGAAAGAAAGATAGAATTCAAAGTTGACGGTTTCATCTTTTTTTACGGATATCTGCTTGCCGACTGCCATACAGGCATTTTCCGTTATTCCGTTTTCACAGGCATTAAATCTTCCTTCATAAAATGCTTTTTGCGAAATGCAGATATAATCCGCTTCGGTATTACATCCGAGATAAAAAAATCCCGGTATTTCTGCAAACGGGTTTTCAGCAATAATTCCTTTTTTTGTTTTTCTGACATGAATCATTCCGCACCCGGCTCTGCTAACTCCCATAACCGGCAAAGCATAGTACATCAAATCAAAATTCTTGACTGTATCGGAATTATTTTTTAATTCTATCACACATTTTTTTGCCATTCCTTTTTTTGCAACAGAAACCTCTGCTCTGAAATCCATTCCGCAGACAGAGGCTTTCCACACGGCCGAATAAGGGGTGAATTTTGCATCGGAAAGGCTGATTAAATCAAATAATACACCGTTATATTTCATAATCAGCAATTCTCCGCGGTTATCACTCATCAAATCGTTGTACCATGGTGTAAGCTTGTTTTCTCTTGAATTAAGTGCCCACGTAAAGCCCAACGCCTTGTCAGACACCATTGTTCCGAAGCTTTGATTCGCATAGATCATACTCCAAGGAATATCAAGGGTTTCAGGTGTATTTATGATGGATATTTCTCCATCTGTAAAGCTGTATCGCTTTACACGCGGAGCGATTTCAGGGGATGTTTTTATTTCTTTCCCCTCAACATATTTAAGCGGTCTGCATGAAGATTTTTTCGTTGATTTTTGATTTTCACCCGCTTTCACATGGAAAACCGCCATTTTTTGCAAAGCGATGATTTCTTCATAGCTGTGAGCTTCCGAATTTATGAAATGCAGACCTCCTCCGACACCAATCATCAGTCCGCAATCCTCTTTTTCGGCTTCTGATTTCAGCGCATTTGTTATCGGGAGACTGTATTTGTCCTCACCGTCAAAAATTATTGCAAGGTCGGTTTTAATTCCGCAATTCCTCAGACGTTTGTTAATCCGTATAAAAAGGAGCGCATCGTTGATATTCTCCTTACCGTCTATTTCAACCACAACAATCGGATTTTCTCCCGAAATGCCGAAACTCCACAAATCATTTTTTCGGTAAATACTTCTTTCCCCGTAAATGATTTTTTCAGCACAAGGAGCTTTGAGCGATTCTGAAAGAATTTTTGAAGCAAAGGTGTTTTCGGGTAAAGCTGAATAAAACGGATTCTCTCCCGATTTATTTATTCCCCTTCCTGCCCTGACTGTAAGAAGCGTATCAAGTGCATGCTCTTTGCTTTCACCCATTGCAACCGCAAGAGTGAACGTTATTTTTTGGCCCGGATCAATGTCTGTTTTAACTGATAACGCACCGCAACAATCCGGATTTCCTCTTCTGCCCTCAAGATTCGTGATTTTTCCGAGAGAAAATATGCCTGATGGTGGTTTCAACACATTTTCTCTTGATGATTCGTGCGCTGTTTCGTTATTTTTGAGCAGACCTACAGCCACACCGTATTCATTATTGCAGTCCGAATTGCGGCGGCTGAAAAGAAAACATCGGTTCTCGCTGTCCCACTCATCAACCAAAAACAGTTTGGAATACATCGGATGTGCAGAATAAGCATCTCTTTTTTCGATGCAAGGCTCCAGATATATTATCAGACTGCCGCTGAGATGCTTTTTGCGGCTCAGATTCTCAATCGTAAAAGTTCTCAGCTCACAATCATACCGTTTTAGTAGGGAGGTTTCCATTTTAAGAAAAACATCTCCGTTTCTGGCGGTGTGTTCTGCTTTTTCTTTGAAAAATTCCGCTCTGTAATGTGCCGATGAGCTTTTGTCAAGTGCTTTCACAAACGGAAAAATTCCGTTTTCGCTTGCAAAAACGCCGAAAATACCCTGAGGACGGTTAAAATGGTCGTAACTGTTGACTGTTACATCGATTCCGTCATAAAGACTGACTCCCGTGCCGCAATCCGTTATGCTCACTGTCATTCTCCCGTTAGTCAGAAGCATTGCTTCGGGTGAAAAAGGATCCGGTGAATCACTGACGGTATTTTTGCCGTGAATTTTCTCTCTGATATTTGGAATTGCCTCTGTTCTGACGCCGTCAAACACCTCTGCATCGGTCGGAAATCTTTCTTCGAGCAGGCTTTCGGCACTCTTCATAAGGGCATCACTCATAAATCTCCTCTGCATGCAATCCC
>JAZNFD010000012.1:0-8558 GCA_045588975.1 Acutalibacteraceae bacterium
AGGCATGACAGGCGTTGCAAAAGGTCTTATCACCAAGATGGTTAACAGCGTTAAGGGCGTTATCCAGCCCCTTCTCTTCAAGGCATTCGGTTACGATAACACAAAGAACCAGGGTGCACAGACTCCCGAAGCACGTTACGCTCTCTTCTTTATGTGTACTCTTCTTCCCGTTGTCACAGGTATCCTCAGCATCATTCCTCAGCTCTTCTATGACCTTCAGGGTGAAAAGAGAGAAAGAATGTATATGGAACTCCGCGAAAGACGTAAGGCTATTGCCGCTGAAGTTAAAGAATTTAACGAGCAGGCAGGCGAAAACACAGACGCAAAATAAATCACATAAAAACCCCGACATTCTCTCTGTCGGGGTTTTATAATTAAATGAAGCTATGAAAAAAATGTTTGATAAAATAAAAGAAACTCTGGAATCAAAACCTTGTGCAGTCATTGCCGTTGACGGAATGTGCGCCTCGGGTAAAACAACTCTTGCAAGCCGTCTTTCCGAGGAATTCGGATTTGAAATTATTCATATGGACGATTTCTTTTTGCCGTTTGAAATGCGCACGGAAAGGCGCCTTTCACAGCCCGGCGGAAACATTCACTATGAACGTTTCGTTGAAGAAGTCATTATCCCGCTGAAAGAAAATAAAGATTTTGAATACAATGTTTTTGACTGTTCATCGGGTAAATACGGTAAAAAAAGAAAATTTCATTACGGCAGACCCGTAATAATCGAGGGTGCATATTCTCTGCATCCCGAAATTCCTGATATATATGATTTAAAAATGTTTTTAAAGATACCACCCGAAGCTCAGCTTATGCGCATAAAAAAGCGCAACGGTGACCGGGCACTTGAAGTTTTCAAAGAAAAATGGATTCCGTTTGAAAACAATTATTTCGATGCATTCAGGATTCGTGAAAAATGCGATATCATAACTGAGGTGATAATAAAATGAGTACCGTTAAATCAATAATAGCGCTGATTGAAGTGATTCTTTTTGCAATCGGATTAATACCCGTAAGCAGCGACATCGACTACGGCGGCACTCCGTATCAGGCTCCCGCAGTGACATCTCCGATGTATATTGTCAAAGACGGTGAGAGTGAATTCTCAATTGTCACTCCCGACAATGCTGACGAATGCATTCGGACCGCAGCCGACGAGCTTCAGACATACATTGAAAAAATCAGCGGAGCCATTCTCCCATGCTTCACCGAATCCGAGCTTGACAAAGATGAAAAAGCGATTATTCTCGACAATGACTGCAACGAAGCCGGCGAAGACGGTTTTCTGCTCTTCTCAGACGGAAACCGACTCCTCATAAACGGCTCCGACAGCCGCGGCACTCTTTACGGTGTCTACACTTTGCTTGAAGAATATTTCGGCGTGCGCTGGTTCACCCCCGAGCTTGAAACCGTACCCGAAAGTAAAGATATCATCATCGACGCCAGTCTGAACAGAATCGTTGAGCCTTCATTTGTAATCAGAAGAAATGAATCTGCGGGCGGTAATGATGCCTTCCGTGCAAGAAAAAAGATGAATGTTTCGTTCTGGAACGAGATGCCCGAATACGGCGGTGCAATGACCTACGTGCTGTGGGACGTCACTCTCGACGTGCTTGTGCCCGATGCTCTTTTTGCAGAACACCCCGAATATTTTGCAATGAATCCCGACGGCACCCGCACAACTGACCACGTTTGTCTCAGTCATCCCGAGGTGCTTCCGATTGCTGTTGAAAATGCAAGAAAAGCAATACGTGAATGCCCGAGAGAAACCACCGACCATATTCACATCGGTCAGAAGGATAATTCAAATTATTGCCATTGTGAAAACTGCGGGGCGCTCTACGAAAAATACGGCAGCATTTCCGCTCCGACGCTTATATTCACCAACAATTTTGCCGATGCACTTGATGACGAATTCCCCGAATTCACCTTCACTTTCTATGCTTACGGAGAAACCGAACGTCCGCCTCAAGACCTGACTCTCAGATGCAACGGTAATGTTGTTCCCGTTCTCTGCGGACTTCACAAAGCATGCAGAAGCCATCCGCTCACCGAATGCGGTGCGCAGGACGGCGATGACAGCTTTGAAAATCTTTACGGCAACACAAACGCAACAATTGCCGAAGATTTTGCAAACTGGGTAAAAATCGCAGACAGAACGTATATCTATGACTACACAATCAACTTCCTCAATACCGCCCAGTTTTTCTCGAATTTTGAAACACTTCAGTCCACAATGAAATATATGCACGATATCGGCATAACGGGCTATGTTTATAACTGCGGCGACGGTCATTACGCGGCATTCAACGAGCTGAGAAACTACCTTCTTGCAAAAGTCCAATGGGATGTCAACTGCGATGTTGAATATCATATGATGGATTTCATCAATGCGTATTACGGCGAATCGGCGGCGCCCTACATCAAAAAAATCATCGATTTGCAGACGGCTCATCTCAGAGGCACGGGTCATGCCTTCGACTTTGACTGGCACTATCAGGCAGGCTTCATCCCTCTCACCGTCTGTGCAGAGATTGATATTCTCTGGAAAAAGGCGCTGAATGCAGACATAACAGACGAACAGCTTTTCAACGCCGAGGTTGCAAACCTGAGTTGGGAATATTTCAAAGCGAACCTCTTCATTGGCGAATATTTCTTCCTCAACCCGTTCCGTATGAAAGCGACCGAAGAGCTTTATGACGGCTTTGCTTCGCACGGACTCAACAGAGTTTCGTCATTTGCAACAATCCCCGAAAAGAGCGAAGTGGATTTTATTCAGAGACCTTTCAACTGGGGTAAATAAAAAACAAACGGCAGTCACACCAAATCGGTATGACTGCCGTATTCTTTATTTATTCGGTGTTGCGCTCATTTCAAAAACAAGCTTACCGCCGCCCGTAAGCTGAGCGTGGGTTATGTAGCATCCGTCAAGCTTCTCTCCGTTAAGAGTAACCGACTTCACATAAACATTGTCCTTGCCCTGATTCTCCGCAACGATACTGAGCGTATTGCCGTTTGAAAGCTTTATTTCAGCATCCGTAACGCAAGGTGAACCAATCCAGTATTTGTCACTTCCCGCAAGAGGATAGAATCCCATTGAAGAGAATACATACCAAGCACTGATTGCGCCTCCGTCATCGTTGCCGTCAAGTCCGTTGATATCGGTGCTGAAACGGTTGTCGAGAGTCCAGCGCACCCATTTCTGAGTGAGATCGGGTCTGCCTGCATTGCTGAAAAGATACGGGGTATGAATATCATGCTGATTGCCTATCCAGAAACCGTGACCCGGGTCAACCGCCGCTCTGGTAAGCGACGCATCCTTCATAAAATCATCAAGCTCGCTGACAAAATATTCCCTTGAACCGAAAAGCTCAATCATTCCGTCAACATCGTGGAAAACGCTCCATCTCCACTGCCTTGCACTGCCCTCACAATAACAATCCGCAAACTTCTTTATCATAACCGCATCATAGAATGTTGTGATATACGGATTGAAATTCCAGACAAAGCTTCCGTCTGCATTTCTCGCCTGGAAATACTTTGTTTCGGGGTTGAAAACATTCTTATAATACATCGATTTTGCGCCGTATTTTTCTGCATCGTCATCTTTGCCGAGCGCCTTTGCGAGCGAAGCAATTGCCGCATCTGCCCACGCATATTCAAGAGTACGGCTTACGGATTTGTTAACGCCCTCGGTATCCTGAGGAACATATCCGTATTTGTTATACTCATCGATATAGTTTCTGCCATCCTTATTGACTGCGTTATCGGATGTATATTTCATATATTCAAGTGCCGCCCCGGCATCAAAATCGGTTATTCCTTTGAGATAGCTTTCGGCAATCATAATATTCGCCGCATCGCCTATCATCGAACCCGTGTAGCCCGCACCCATCGGCCATCTGGGAATAACACCGACGCCCTGCTCTGCCATATTGACAAGGCTCTTAAGACAGTCTGTCTGAATCTCCTCGGCTATCAGAGTATAAAGCGGATGGGTTGTTCTGACGGTATCCCAGAGCGACATATCCGTTCTGTATGTGTAACCATCGGCAACGTGAGCTTTTTTATCGAAGCCGAGGTATTCGCCGTTAACATCGGTGAAATCCGTCGGCATAATCATGCTGTGATAAAGTGCGGTGTAAAACTTGGTTTTTGTTTCGTCATCTGCGTTGATTTTTATCGAAGAGAGTCGCTCTTCCCATTCGTTGACGGCATTTTTTCTTACTTCATCAAACCAGATTCCGTCCGCTTCGGCAACAAGATTAAGCATAGCGTTCTCTTCGCTGACATAGCTGATGCCGATTTTTATTTCAACGCTGTCATCTTTCAGATTACCGAAATTAAGGTCAATTCCGCAATCCTTTTCATCGGATTTGATTTCATATGAAAGAACAGGCTTGCTTGTAACTGCCGCAAAATATGCGGGAAGTCCGTCAGACCTGCCCGAAAACTGACCGTCAAGAATGCATCCGCCGCTTATTACGCCGCTTTCTTCGTCATACTTTACATATCCGCCGTATGAATCATCCTTTGCCGAGCCGCTCGTAACGTCAATATAAAGACGTGCGTCATCGGAATCAGAGAAGCTGTAGCGATGAACTCCGGTGTGAGAATCCGCAGTCATCTCTGCGAGGCAGCCGACAGTCGGGAGATAAACCGCATAGTAACCGGGAAATGCGGTTTCCTTGTCATGGGAATATGTCAAAACAGAAAGACTGTTGTTGCCGACAATGGGAGTTACTCTGAAATTCGAATAATCTTCAGCGCCCGTGCCGGAAAGCCTTGAGTGGCTGAAGCCTTTTATATGACCCTGCTCATAATAATAACCCGATGTGTTCATTTTGGTTATGTAAATTCCGCCGACAAAGCTTGTATCAGGTCCGAGTCTGACTGCTCCGAAAGGAACCGTTGCCGCAGGACTGAGCATACCGCAGGTCCAGGGAGTACCGCCCGTACCGATAAACGGGTCAACATATCTTCCGTATTCCCCCACCTCAACTTGCGGCATTTCAACCGTTTTGAAATTTACGCCGTTTATCATTCCCGTAAACATTGTCTCAAACGAGAGAAACAACGCAACGAAAACTCTGATTATTTTCCACATAAAGAAACCTCCCCAAAGACCTATAATTTTAATATAGATTATATATCGCAAAAAGTCAAGGCAACATAAACAAAAACTGACCGAAGAGCATAATTGCTTTTCGGTCAGTTGCGTTTTCTGTTTAAAATCAATTATTCTGCAAAACCTGATTCAACAAGCTTGACAAGCTCAAGAACAGCCTGCTCTTCGTCGGGACCGCCGGCGATGATACGGATATCTGTTCCGCCCATAATACCGAGTGAAAGAACTCCGAGAAGGCTCTTTGCATTAACTCTGCGCTCTTCTTTTTCTACCCAGATTGATGACTTGAACTCGTTTGCCTTCTGAATGAAGAAAGTTGCAGGGCGAGCGTGAAGGCCGACCTGATTCTGAACGGTTACATCTTTAACAAACATAATCTATTTCTCCCACGATGAAAATTTTCTTACTGATACAGTATATTATATCATAAATCTTCGCTTCGTCAACAATTTCGGCAAGAGTTTTGATGCCTCTTTTAATAATTCGGCTTGTCGGCCAAAGTGCAGGCATTCAAAATTTTTTCTTTTGGTAAAATTGACGGACGAAATGTTTCCCTGAACAGTTTTTCCCGTTTCAGGCAGTAATATTAGTTTAATCTTTAACCCGAAAAAAGTCAATGTACAAAAGTGATATTGTTTAATTTGCAAAAAACTATAAGTCTATCATTTTTAACAAAAAAGCAGTGCCGTTGCAAGCACTGCTTTTTATCAATCAGTTAAGCACATAAATTTTGTCGCCTCTGTTACCCCAGTCATCGCACATATCCTCGTTATCCATATAGAGGTCAATGTCTGTGTTGCCCATTTTAACAAAGCCTCCTGTATCGGCTGCAATGCAGTAACCGTAAACATATCTGCCGTCTGCGGAAACAACATAAAGCTCTGTTCCGTAAGGATATTCCTTGGGGTCAACCGCAATGTGACCGGGCATGGGCTTTCTGCCGGAAGCGGTTTCGGGGTCACCCGTATAGGCTGTTGCTTTACCATTAACGCAGTATGCGTAATCTACGGGGATACCGTTTTTATCAAGCTTAAGGTCTGCCGGCACTTTAAGATCGGAAATCGGCGCTTTGCTGTCTTTGTGAGAAGCAAGAGTCGCTCTCTTCTTTGTGCCTACCTTTATAACCTCGTTAACGGGGTCTTTTATTACTCTCTCGCGCTCAAAGTATTTCTCTTCAAGCTCACCGACAACATATTTTGCAGTAAAAATAACTCTTTTTTCACCGTCGACACCTTTGGTTACTACAAGCTTTTCATCGACAAACATTTTGTCGCTGTAAATAATTTCAGTATCATATTTAACCGGTTGAGTTTCTGCTTTTGTGTCGTATTTAACTCTGAAAATTCTTATTTCAGACAAATCTATAAGAGATTTGCCCTTCGAATGACCTTCGGTATCATTCTCGCTGAGTTTGATACCTTCCTTATTGATGCCGCTGATGCGATTAGTGAAACGGGACATGATGCCGTCTCTTTTGACAACAATTTCGCCACCCTTACCGGCGGAAAAATCCGAAAGATCAAGGTGATCGTTTGCATCAAGTACGAAGCCTGCCTGCTTGACAAGCTCGCGGGGATTGTTGGTCTTGGCTGATATGCTTACCGATTTTTCTCCGTCTGTAACAGTAACCTTGTAACCGCTTGTTGCAGCGAATGTTGTTACCGTTACCGAGAAAACGAAAAGAACCGTAATGACAGCTGTAAGAAATTTAAAGCCGTTCTTGCTTGTTCTTGCGTTTACGGATACAGAATTTGTAATCATAAAACACTCCTTATTTTTGCGCATTAGTAGTTTTTTGGATTGGCTTTCAGGCGCGGCAAATATGCCGTTTTTGGGGTCAAACCTCGATTTCCTTTTGCAACGCGTCACATTATATTGACAAAAGTTTGGTTTGTCAAATTTTTTTCGCAACATTTTTTGTGCAACTTTCACAAATCAGTTTCTTTGATTCGTCCAAATGCAAGTTTGAAACTTCGGATATCCGACAGCGAATTGTCAAAAAAAGTCAAAACCTTTGTAAGAAACATAAAATATTACAAACGGTTACAAAAGCGCCAAAATCAAGCTTTATAATTCCTTTTTAGAATAATGTCCTCTTTTTGGCCTTTTTCCAGATTATTACTTCAAGGTTATTATTGTCCGTTTTCAGCAACATTAAACATATGTGAAAACGGGCAAAAAAATGAATAACCCGCACACATAAAAATGTGTACAGGCTATATATAGTTATATATTTATTTTGGTTATATCAATATACATTATATATTGATTTTTGTTGCGTCAAAAAGACTCTTTTCGTGCCCTTTTTCAGCATCAAGAAAATACACTTCCCCGCCGTCATTGCCCTGAAGAGTATAAAATTTTCCGTTATCAAAAACCATTGCCGCACCGTTTTCAAGAGCGATTCCCGAATACTTTCTGCCCTTGATTGCCTCGGCATAACTCGGCCAATTTCCGCCTTCAAAGTGAGGACAGTTTGAAAAAGGCAAAATTCCCAGACAGTCAACAAACATAAACGAACGGTCCTCTGCACAATCGTCATAACCCTCTGCAAACCAACACATAGAACCCGAGCTGTAGCCCGAAAGAATAATACCCTTTTCATATGCCTTTTTGAAAATTTTATCTGCACCCGTTTCGGTCCAGGTATCCATCAGAAACTTAAGATGACCTCCACCGGCATAAACAATATCGGCAGAAAGAATCTTTTCTTCAATCTCAGCCTGAGTGAGGGATTTGTCAGTCAGAAGAAGCGCGGAAATGCTGCAGCCGAGACCGATAAAAAGCCTGAAAATATGCTCATCGCCGTTGATGTCGTCAAATCCGGCTGTCGGGACAAACAAAACAGACGGATTCTTTTTCTTTGCAAGCGAAACGAGATGCTCAAAAATCGGCAGAACTTCGTTGTCGCAGTATCTTCCTCCGCCGATGCCCATAATAATTCCCATAAGATCACCCTTGATATCCGTTATATATAATGTAATAAAATATTATAATATAATAATTGTATCATACACATCCGACCTTGACAAGTACGGATTTTTGATTTAACATTAAATAGGTGATTAATTATGTATAAACAAAAACTTTGTCTTGCCCTCAGCGGTCAATTCGGCATTTCACCCGAAGAGCAGATAAAGCTTTTCAAAAAAACGGGATTCGAAGGATTTGCAATTGATATGAGCGGCAGGAATGTTGATCCCGCACCGCTTGTTAAACTTGCAAAAGAAGAGAATATGTTTATAGACTACATCCACGCACCGTTCAACAAATCCGACGATATGTGGATGAATGGCGAAATCGGCGAAATTGCGGTAAACGAACTTCTTGATATTCTTGAAATCTGCGCCAAAAATGAAATTCCGACAGTTGTTGCCCACACCAAGTCGGATCGTAGCCATGTCGTTCTGTGGGCCAAGGAGTTGTA
>JAZNFD010000013.1:0-9520 GCA_045588975.1 Acutalibacteraceae bacterium
CGTGTCTGTAACCGCCCTCGCAGTGAATAATTTCACCGAAAAGACCCTTCTTTACCATATTGAAAATTGCCATTTCGTTTCTGTCATAGCAGCAGTTTTCAAGAAGCATACAGAATTTGCCTGTTTCTTCGCTTGTTCTTACGAGCTGCCAGCACTCTTCAACACTTGCCGCACCGCCGACTTCCATTGCAACATGCTTGCCGGCCTTCATTGCGTCAATCGCAATTCTTGAATGAGTAATCCATGTTGTTGCGCAATAAATTGCATCAATATCATCTCTTGCAAGAAGCTCTTTATAATCAAGATATACCTGAGGCTCTGTGCCTGTCTTTTCTTTAACGATTTCAAAGCCTCTCTGCGCTCTGTCCTCATATTTGTCGCAGACCGCAGGCACTCTTACTCCCTCGCAGTCAAGAAGCTCTCCGAGCATGCCCGAGCCTCTTCCGCTGAGTCCGATTATACCGATATTCACAAATTCCTTCATAATTAACCTCGCTATACATAAAAGAAAATAACCGCCGAAAAAATCAGCGGTTATATTATAAAACATATTATAGAAAAACGCAACATTATTTGAAATATCTTTTAAAATGTTTTTGCCACTTCATAATATAAAGCGAAATCATCTTGGTCATTGCTATATCATACATAATAAAAGCAAGCGTACCCGTGCCGAGAAGAATCGGAATCGCCATTGCTCCGAATTCCTCCGTTTCGTCAATCGTAACACCCATAAACTTCATCATCAGTGCATACGAAACAACCATTGTCGCAGCAAAAGTTGCAACCTTAAGTATCCATCCGATAACGTTGTTAAGCTTTGACTCAAACGCTGCTTTTATTATCGGATAATAGCCGAAGAAAGCAAGATACATAACCGCAACTTCTTTGTCGGGCACAAGCAGCATCCCGAGAATAGCAACCGTACAGTAGACACCGAATGCCCATTTCTTGTCGGTTTCAACAACCATAAAAACTATCAGCATTCCCGCCGCCGCAGGAAGCGCGTAAGTCAGAAACGGAATAATCGCAACCGAAATCATCATAACAAGCGACAAGGCGGCAACAATACCGCCAAGCGCACATTTAGAACTTTGTTTCAAGCGTTTTCTCCTTTAACAACAGGGAATAAGATCGCCGCCGAAGCATTCGCAGCAACAGTCGGCACACAAAAGGCCCGTGCACATATCGCAGCCCGAACAACCTCTTTTTTCACCGTCTGAACGGCGTCTTTCTGTTCTGTAACCGCCCGTACGCGCATCATTGACCTTGTTGTAAGCCATTTTATATGTGTCGTTGGAAGGGTCAAGGTTGCTTGCGGTTGCAAAATTCTTTGCCGCTTCTTCAAGCCATCCCCTTTTCTGCTGAATCGTTCCTTTAAGATAAAACCAGTGCGCATCCCTTGCATTTTCGGGAACACCGTCAAGAAGTGTCTGCGCATCGTCAAGTCTGCCGGAATTGATTTTCGCTCTGATATCCGAATAGTCGGGAACATAGCTGTAACTGTTGTATTTGCTATAGGTCGGATTGTCTGAATAACTGCCCATAACAATAGCATCATAAGCCTGATTCAGCTCTTCTATCTTTACACTGTTGCCGAACTCCTGATGTTTTCGCATAAGCTCTCTGTAAGCGGCATTCACCTGTTCCTGAGATGCCCCCTGCGGAACACCGAGAACTTCATACGGATTTCTCATATCTGCACCCCTTTTCTTTGCATTCATTGTATTTGCTCAGAACTGTTTTTCTGCTGTGATCAAGTCCGTCAAAAACAATGTTTTCAAGTATATCTTCAAATCTGTTTTTTTCAATATCATCAAGCGCATCAAGTGCGCCGCTGTGAGTAAGATTAAGCATTTCGTCTGCTTTTTTTGCAAATTCTTTTCTGCACTCACAATCTTTTATATTATCAAATTCCCGTTTGAACGGATTAAAGCTTCCGCTTTTCAAATCATCTTCAAGGTCATCCGCCGCATCGAGAATATAGACAAATCTGCCGATCATATAGCCGAGAGAATACAGCTTGTTTTTTATATCATCCTCAAATCCGAGCGATATGACTTTGCCCAACGCATCGGCACTCGGATGAGCCGCTTCGTCGATGCCGACACCGTTTTTCTTTTCGGTTTCGGATTGTTTTTTCATCGATTCACCGATGATTTTTTCAATTTCGGGAGCAAGGCGCACCGCCTTTTTGTGCATAAGCCAAACTATCGGATAAATCAACGCCGCCAAAAGCTTTGACTTAAATCCTTTGTCGTGAAGATTATCAAGAACTTTATAGTAGACCGTTATTATCACTGCGTGGGAGCAATAATCAATCTCCCCTTTTTCCGAACAAATCATACATTTTTTTGCAGGATTATACGGACATCTCTTCTGAGCAAACGAAAAGCAGCCCTGCATAACAGCAAGTCTCAGCACGGCGGCAAACGCAAAATCATAGCTGAGAAAAAGCTGAGCAATCGGTGAATAGTTTCGCCCGAGAGCCCGGCAAAGAGAACAGTAAACGCCTCTGTAAAGCTCATAATCTTTTATTTTCATTTCAGGCTTGAAAGCCTTGACATATCCGAGCAAATTCAGACCTCCGCAAATGTGTTCTATTATATATTATAATATATTTTCACAGAATCGGTTAACATATTGTAAACTTTTATCTTTTATATAAAAAAGCGGGTGACTCATCAAAGAATCACCCGTTAAATATGCTTTTTGTTTATCTTATGCCGTAATTTTCAATAATATAATCCATATCCTTATCGCCTCTGCCCGAGAGATTGATGAGAATCGAACCGTGATCCATAGTCTTTGCAAGCTTCATACCGTAAGCAACAGCGTGTGAGCTTTCGATTGCGGGGATGATACCCTCAAGGCGTGAAAGCTTGAAGAAGGCATCGATCGTCTCCTCGTCATCGATAACGTCATACTTGACTCTGCCGATTTCCTGAAGGAATGCGTGCTCGGGACCCGATGAAGGATAATCAAGGCCGCTTGCAACCGAATAAACGGGTGCAGGCTCGCCGTTTTCATCCTTGAGCATAATGCTGTTGAATCCGTGCATAATTCCCTCTGTGCCGTATTTGAGGCTTGCTGCGTGGTCGCCGAGTTTGGGACCTCTTCCGAGAGGCTCGATTCCGTAAATGTCAACGGGGTCGTTGAGAAAACCTGCAAAAAGGCCTGCCGCATTGGAACCGCCGCCTACGCAGGCAACAATCGACGAAGGAAGATGACCCGTCATTTCAATAAACTGTTCTCTTGCTTCAATACCGACAACGCTCTGAAAATCGCGAACCATCATCGGAAAAGGATGAGGGCCGAGAACCGAGCCGATGCAGTAAATCGAATCCTTGTATTCCTTGCTGTATGCATCAAAAGCCGCATCAACAGCTTCCTTGAGAGTCTTAAGACCGTGGGTAACCTCAACAACATTTGCGCCGAGAATCTTCATTCTTGCAACGTTGGGCGCCTGCTTTTTGATATCAACACTGCCCATATAAATGTCGCATTCAAGGCCGAAATATGCTGCCGCTGTTGCAAGAGCAACGCCGTGCTGACCTGCGCCTGTTTCGGCAATAACCTTCTTTTTGCCCATATACTTTGCAAGAAGTGCTTCGCCCATGCAATGGTTGAGCTTGTGGGCACCCGAATGGTTAAGATCCTCACGCTTTGCGTAAAGCTGAACCTTGCCGCCGAGAGCATCTGAAAGTCTTTCGAGATGAGTCACGGGAGTGGGTCTGCCCTGAAATTCCTTGCGGATTCTGCGAAGCTCCGCAATGAACTTTCTTGACTGACAGATTGAAAAATATGCTTCTGTGATTTCAGCCATTGCAGCCTTGAGTTTATCGTCGATATAAACTCCGCCGTACTTGCCGAAATATCCGTTTTCGTCGGGATAGTTATTAAAATATGTTTCGAAATCGACGTTATTGAGTTTCATGTTTTTTCCTCCTTATAAATAAAAAATCCCCGACAGAAAAGTTTCTGTCAAGGACGAATAAATTCGCGGTGCCACCCTGATTTGCGGCTTGATGCCGCACACTTTGCGGGATACTTTCATACCCCCGACAACTAACGTATGCCATCACGTTGCAGAATACTCTGAACCTTCGGTTCATTTGACTGCACCCTCCGCGGTCCATTTGACAACTTGTTTCTTGCCTGATTTTCAGCATCGCAGGCTCTCTGTAAAGGCATGATTGCCGTTATCTCCGCATCAACGGTTTATCTTTATTGATTTTTTATGATAATATCACATTTTATTTTTATTGTCAAGCACTCCGTATTTATTTGCAGACAAAATAATTTGGAAATAAAGTCAATTTTCTATTGACAATTCAAAAGACTTGTGATAAAATAACTTCCGTTCCGAAATACGCGGGTGTAGTTCAATGGTAGAATCCCAGCCTTCCAAGCTGGTTGTGTGGGTTCGATTCCCATCACCCGCTCCATATGCGCTTGTAGCTCAGCCGGATAGAGCAACTGCCTTCTAAGCAGTGGGTCAGGGGTTCGAGTCCCTTCAAGCGCGCCAAAGCTGTGGTTTCATCCCGCAGCTTCCAAATGGTGGCTGTAGCTCAGCTGGTTAGAGTGCCAGGTTGTGGCCCTGGAGGTCGTGAGTTCGAATCTCATCAGCCACCCCATTTAGATTGATGTTACGCAAAGCCGAGTGCTTTGCGTATTTTAATATCAAATTATAATATATTGGGGCGTCGTCAAGCGGTAAGACAACAGACTTTGACTCTGTCATTCGCTGGTTCGAATCCAGCCGTCCCAGCCAAACAGCGCCTCAGGATGAGGCTAAGACAAGAGATAATATTGAATAAATATTTGTATTATTTATTCTCTGTTATCTCTTGTTTTTTTGACAAATCATTGAGTAATGCAAAAATATATGTTATTCTTGACTTATCACAAATGCGAAAGGAAGTTACACTATGACTCAGGAGCATTTTTTTCACAATGCAAAATGGATAGGTGCCGAAAGCCGCACTCCGTCGGATTTTGCTGTAATCCGAGGATATTTCGAGGCTGAAGCAAACTGCAAAGCATCACTCAATGTTCTCGGGCTGGGGTTCTTCAAATGCTATATCAACGGCATCTGCATCAACCCCGACACTTTTCTGCCTCTCTCCTCCGATTTTGAAGGCACAAACGACCCGATTGACGAGATTATTTCGGGTCACAGAATATACGTTCCGCAGTTTGACATAACGCCATACATCAAAGACGGTAAAAATTCAATCGCAATCCACTACGGCGGCGGATGGTACACCTTCGAAAACCGCATATTCGGTCTGCCGAAAGCTATTTATTGCATCACCGTTGAAAGCGCAACCGAAAGCCGTCGTTTCGTTTCGGACGAAAACTGCCTTATAAGTAAAAGCTTTGTCAGCAAATATAACTTTACATACCGTGAGCATCACAATTACAATGATTTTGATGACTCTGATTGGGTAAACGCCGTTGCAACGGAATCTCTCGACACCGAATACTGCACAACCGATTGCCCGACAGACAAACTCATCAAAAAACTTGAGGTCAAAAAAATCAAAGAAAGTTCTTCGGGCGTTGTTTATGACTGCGGAGAAAACACAACGGGTTATCCCGTTTTGAAAGTCAATGCAAAAAAAGGAGAAACAATTACTGTTAATTTTTCTGAAGAAATTTTATCCGACGGCAGCCTTGACCTTGCGCACATACACGGTCAGCAGTTTTCTTTTGTTTCCGACGGCAAGGGCGGTTCGGCTCAGCCTGAATTCACGTGGTTCGGATTCAGATATTTTGAGGTTATCGGAAATGCCGAGCCCGAGTGCATCAAGGTTATCCACGCAGACGTACCCATATCTTCAACCTTTGACTGCGACAACGAAACCCTCAACTGGACATATAAAACATTTATTCATACGATGCTCTGCAATATGCACACAGGTCACCCGTCGGATTGTCCGCATCTTGAAAGAAGAGGCTACACGGGTGACGGTCAGGTTACCTGCCATGCTGTTTTATCAACACTTGATGCGAAATCGTTCTATGAAAAATGGATGCAGGACATTGCAGACTGTCAGGATATGCTGAGCGGACACATTCAGTACACCGCACCTTATATTCAAAGCGGAGGCGGACCCGGAGGCTGGGGATGCGCCATTGTTGAAGTGCCGTATCAGATGTATAAACACTACGGCAACAAGGAAATTCTTGAGAAATACTATAATAATATGCGCCGATACATCGACTATCTCGAATCACACTCCGAATACGGACTTGTCACAAGCGACAAGAAAGGCGAATGGTGTCTCGGTGACTGGTGCGGACCGAATATCCTCTATCCCGACAGAGATATAACGTCCCATAACCAGCAGGTTATTCTTCCCGCTCCGATGGTCAACACATATTTTATGATAAAAACACTCAGCCGTCTTTGCAAAATCGCTGATATCATCGGCAAAACGGAAGACATTGCGGAATACAAAGAAAAAATCAGCTACCGTAAAGGGGCTTTTACCGCCGCATATTTCAATGCCTTTGACGATAATTTTATTATGAATGTTCAGGGCGCAAACTCGTTTGCTGTTGATATAGGACTTGGCAACGAACAGACATATAAAAATATGGTCAGCTATTACAAGAAGCTTGGTTACTATGATACGGGCATTTTTGCAACGGATATCGTCACACGTACACTTTTTGAAAACGGCGACAGCGACCTTGCGGTTGACCTTCTCACAAACGACGGCACTCAGGGATATGAGCATTGGCGCAGAAACGGAGCAACTTCGTTCCACGAATACTGGGACAGCAACCGCAGCCGTTCTCACAGCCATCCGATGTTCGGCTCAACGGTTGCATATATCTTCGAATATCTTCTGGGCATAAAGCAGGATGAAAAATCCGCAGGCTACACCTCGCTCATTATTGCACCTCAGTCGGTCGACCGTTTCGGAAGAATGAGCGGCAGCATGAAAATTCCTTCGGGAACGGTTTCCGTAAGCTATGAAAACAAAAATGGCAATGTGAATTTTGCCGTTTCAATCCCCGACGGAGTAAAAGCCGTTTTCCGTTTCAAAAACAAAGAACTCACTCTCTCGCACGGAAAGAATGAGTTCGAAATTGAACTGTAATTTTCAGAGTGGCGGGAGAAATCCCGTCACTTTAATTTTTAAGGATTTCTTCTGCTTTCTTAATCTGCTCTTCCGTTGGACTGTAGTCAGGATTAGAGCAACAAGGAATGTTGGGTCTGCTGCCGTCTGTGCCGCAGAACGGGGTCTGTCTGTCATTCTCATATTGCCTTCTGCATTCCTCAAGACGGAAATCGGGAATATCATAAGGCACACCGCCGTTAAGAATTGAACGGTGAGCGAGAATTGCCGTTGAGGACATCGCAACCGCCGAATAAATATTATACGGATGATCCGGCTGTCTGCCTTCTTTTATGCAATCAAGGAACATTCTCGTAATTATATAGTCTGCTCCTCCGTGACCGCTGTTTTCAATCTTTTCCTCATCGCCATCGTTCCACTCAGGCTCATATAAATTAACCGATTCCATTCCGTCGGGAGCATCCCAGTCATTATAGCGAAGCATAACCTTTTCACCCATTCCGCGAAGATTCTCAACCTGACCCTTTTCACCGCAGATACGGTATGCATTATTATGTGCGCCGAATGCGGCACATCCCGTAACTCTGAAAACAGAATCGTCATCATTAAGCGTTGTGATGATTGCTCCTCTGTCGCCGACACGGCGCGCTGTCGCCTCTTCTTTTATAGGAGCATAAACAGGCACAGCGCTTACTCTTTTGGGAGTTGCTCCCGTTGAACACATCAGCGGCGCAAGGGAATGCGTTATGTAATAAGCACGGGGCAGGAAGTTTCTCCAATGCTCAGTAAAATAAACTGCAGCCTTGTTGAATTCATAATCATCGGGTTTATAGGGATGGTTATATTCGCCTTCGGCATAAATAATTTTGCCGAGGCTTCCGCCATCGCAGACCCTTTTCATCTCACGGTTGAATTTCATCTGGGGATAATTCTCTGCAAGCATATAAATTGAATTGCTTTTTTCGTAAGCTCTTATAAGCTCAACACCCTCTGCCATAGTGCCGTTGCTGATGCATTCGGAAAGAACGTGAATCCCCTTTCCAAAACACTTGATTGCATAGGGAGTGTGCTCGTGGAAATAGTTTGCAAGCACAACAGCGTCCATGTCATGCTCGATAAAGTTATCAAAATTATCATATACCGCAACATCAATTCCGAGTTCTGCAAGAGCGTTATTTCTTCTTTTTTCATTAAAATCACAAAGAGCGACTATTTCGCAGCAATCAAACAACATCAGATTTTCAGCAAGGTCTGCTCCCCTGCCTGCTCCGAAAATACCGATTCTGATTTTATCCATAGCTTTTAACCTCCCGTGGTTTTTTAATTAAGTTTAGCAAATAAATATAAAATTAACAATATAAAAAACAAAAAAATACGAACTGAAATCAGTTCGGATTTTTATTTGGTGACCCTATCGCTTTCCAAATCGAACGAATTTGTAATTCTTTCGTCTGAAGCGGAGTGGGTGATTTCATTGCCGCTTGATTCTGAACCTTTTGAAATATCTATGCCTATTTTAACTTTCGGATCGGGATTTCCGTCATCGTCGTAGTAAATATAAACCTTTTGCAAAATAGGACTTTTCAGAACTGCCCTCATGTGTCGATAATAAAGCTTTGCTCTTTTATCATCTGTATCATAATCATTGGTGTCCTGTTCAAGCTGTTTTGACATTGCAATAAGCGAGGCAATGTCAAGCCAACTGTTAATAATATTGAAAAGTCTTTCCTTATCCAAAATCTTAACGCTATTTTTCGCTTGGTCAATCAACTTGTTAAGCTGCTTTTTATCTTCTTCCAGCGGAGCAAGATAATCCTTTGCGGTTTCAATTCCTATTCCCTGCATAACAGCCATCATAATATTGTCGATTTTCTTTTGTACCGATTTCAGCTGTTTTTCATATTGAGCAATCTGTTTTTGCTCATAACTGTCATTCGATTTCTTCTCAACATAAAAATCAACATATGCTCTTATTGCTTCTTCATTCGGGAACAGCTTAAACATCAGCATTTCATAAACCTGATTTTCAAGTTTCTCCTGACTGATTGCTTTGTATTTGCATTTTCTGACTTTAGCCTTTCGGCATTTATAATATGTGTAAAATGCACCCGTTGCAGAATATCCCGATTCACCTACCCAGGCTTCACCGCAATTACCGCAGAATACTTTATCTGACAGCAAATATTCTCTTTTAGCTTTACCGTGGGCATTAGTGTGTGCTTTTTGTGCCAATTTTAATTGTGTCTGATGATATGTGTAATCGCTGATAATTCTCGGCATTCCGTCAGGGACTTCGATGTCTTTCCACTTATAAACACCCGTATATTTGATATTTCGGAGCATTCTGCTGATAACATTGTTATCAATCGGTTTGCCGTTAGAATTTTTATAACAACGGTTTTTGCATTCAGCAACAATTTCTTTTA
>JAZNFD010000014.1:0-3475 GCA_045588975.1 Acutalibacteraceae bacterium
CCGAAAACGGCGGTCAGTCTGTGCCTTCGATTCTTTTCCAGCACGTACCCACGAGTGACCCCGGCTTCCTTTTTGAGGAATGCAAGATAACCGATGAGGGAGCAAGGCTTGTTGACGGCAAGGTTCTGCGTCTTAACAAGAGTGTTGCAAACGGTTATAACGCAAGCGCATTCACCATTCCCGAGGACACAAGTGCGCAGTTCAAGGCATGGAAAGAGTGCGGCGACGTGCTCGGCGCATACTTCGGCCATTGGCACACCGAAGGCTTCACCGGCACATATGACGGCATTGAGCTTGGCATGACTTACGGCTGCGAATTTGCAAAAACGGGTCCTTACGGCATCAGAGTTTTCACAATTTATGAAAACGATGCAAAGAATTTTGACAATGAAATTTACACCTACGAAGGCGGCGTAAGAACGGGCGATGCCCGCTTTGAACTTCAGACGGATGAACCTTATGCTGTTTATGACAGCGAAATCGAAGCATTCTTTGCAGGGATCGGAAATATTATCGAGCTTATTGCACTTCAAATTAAGAGTATATTTGCATAAAATTTAGATTAAAAATAGAACGGAGCGGTTCAGTAACGAACCGCTCCGTTCTGTTATTTTGTTTTTATGATGGGGCGTGCAAGAATGCCGACATCACGGAGCACGTATTCGTAGCTCCAGCATTCTTCGTTGCTTCTCCATGCTCCGGGTCCGTGCCATGAATGCTTAACGTCGGTAAGGTGAACGGGGCCGAAAGCATTGTAGCGGTTGCCGAAGAGAGTAATGTCAACTTTATGTGTACCTGCATCAAGTCCGTCAATTTCAAGAATATAGGGCGGATAAACTATCTTGCCTTTGTTTTCACCGTCAACAGAAACGCCGATGAGAGCACCCTTGTATCGGGTTGCATCAATCTGAAGATTTTCACCTTCTGCTTCAAGGTGATATGTGATGTTTCCGCCGTAGAAAGGCAATCCCTGAGTTGTGATTGAGCCGAAACCGAGACTTTCGGGGAGAGCGGTGATAACCTTTTCTCTGCCTGCAAGGCTTACGCCGAAATCACCGAGAAGATAACACCACTCGGTGTTGGTGCGTTTGCCGAAGGGAAGTGTGACTTCGAGAATGTTATCGCCCTTTTTGATTTCGGGAATGGGTACGGTTTTGATATCCTTGTCTGTGTACCAGCCGGTGATGTTGATCGCAACGTTTTTGCCGTTGAATGTGATTTTTGCGTTTTCCGCATCCTCGAGAGCAAGCTCTGCACCGCTGAATTCAATGTCGCTTCCGATTCTGAATCTGAGAGTAACATAATGCTCGATGGTTTCGGGGTCAAGCACCCACGGCTGTGCAACATTGCCGCCTCTTTCGACAAATCCGAGCATTTTTCTGCAAACGTTGTCGAGGCGGAGAATTTCTTCTTCTGCCATAAATTCGCCGCCGTCAAGCGAGAATTCAGCTGTATCAAGAAGAAGAACGTTGCGCTCCGAGAGGGTGTAAGGCACAAGTGCGGGCATTGCCTTTGCATCCGAGAGGGAATATTCTTTTTCGGCGGCAGGCTGAGTCTGAGCCTTGCCTTCATCAAGTCTGAGAAGAAGGCTGTCATATTCAAACATTGTTTTCGCTATAACGGTATTTCCGCCGATGTATTCGCAGGCTACAGGAGAAATATCGCCGCTGATTGTGTCATAAATATAGGGTGTAAGCTCACCTTTAACGGTTATGCGCAGATTGTGTTCACGTACGCAGTCTTTGTTATAGGGTTCTGCACAGCGGCTGATAAAGAGCCATTTGCTGTTGCCGTCACGGCGGAGCTGATAGATAAATCCGTCCGAAAGTCTGCCGTTTGCATAGCGGAGAGTGATTTCTCTGTTTTCGTCAAGAGCTTCAAGAATTTTTGCTCTGTCGAAAGAAACAACGGCTGATTTTTCATAGAGAGCCTTACCTTTTTCGGAGGGGATGCCGTCGATGAGAGTGGGTGCATTGCCGAGGAAGATGAGTTTTCCGCCTGCTTTTCTGAATGCTTCAAGGCGTTCGAGGGTTGTTGAGCGGAGAGTTTCGCAGTCGGGAACGATGATTGCATCATATTCCATTTCACCTACCTTGAGAGGTGCAGTTGCGTTTTCACAGAGGGAGGGGAAGAGCGATTCGCTGATGTAGTTGAAATCTATGCTGCCCTTGAGAAGCCAGTCGGCAAGATTTTCGAATTTTTCATCCATATTTTCACGGATGAGAGCTGTTTTGTCGTTGGGACCCCAGTGGAGCCAGTAGCTTTCAACGGGATGAATAACGCCGACCCTGACAACGGGTTTACCTCTTGTCATTGCGGTGTTGACTCTTGCGAAATGATCCTCAAGATATGAGAACTCTTCCCACCAGGGTGACTGATAGTGGATTGATGCGGGGTAATCTCGCTTTGCTTCGCCGCCCATTGCATACCACGAAAGATGAGGGACTCTGATTGTGACACCGAGGCAAGCCTGCCAGTCGCCGTGGAGTTTGTAGCCTCTGAAATCGTAGTCCCAGCCCGTAACGCCGTAAAGCTCTGAAAGCATACCTTCTCTGCCGAACTGATGAACGGCGGACTGAGCCTGCTTTGCTGTTGTGAATTCAAAACTTGCGCAGAGCATATCAATGCCGGGAAGGTCGAAACCTCTGTATGAGCGCATTGCTTCGCCGAGTGCGGCGGTCTGACTGTGGAGAGTGGGTTCTTCCATCATATGTCCTGTAAGAGCAATTCCGTTTTCGCGGCACCATTCACCGCAAACATCTGCAAATGCCTGTGAAAAACGCTCGGAAATATGGTCGTGATAGTGATATCTTACGGTTGAAACCTTTCCTTCAGGAAGCTCCCAGAAAATTTCGGGGAGGGTATCGATAATATTTTCGCCGTACTGTGCGTTATATGTATCTGCAAAATCATCCGTCCAGGGCATAAGAATATCGTCCTTGTCGGTTGAGTTTGCGAGAACTTTTTTGCGGGTGAACTGAGGTTCATCGGTGAAGATTGCGGGCACAACATTGCCGAAATGGCTGCCGATAACCTCTTTGTATCTCTCGTGAGTTACCTCAACGAAGCGCTTGACCGCTTTGGGGTTGAGCGTGTCAAGATATGTCTGGTTATTGTACCACGGTGAGGCAGCATGAATCTTTATGTAAGCATACCATTTTGTGCCTTCGGCGTCATCGTTTTCACCGATGAGCTTATAGCTTTTAAGGTATCCGTTTTCATCGAGAACAACATCGTAGCAGGCGATGAGCCAACCCTTGCCCGCTTTGCTGCCTTCTGCTCTTGAGTCGATATATTCCGCTTCTCCGTCGGTGCTGTCACAGGGCTCGGTTGTCATAAGAAGGCAACGTGCTCTGTATTCTTCGTCTTTTGTGACAAATCCGCCTGCCGCACCCGAAGGCCATCTGTCCTCGTCATAGAGCCAGGCCTCCATGCCGTCGGCCTCGGCGGCGTCGGCCACCCCGTTTTTGAGGTC
>JAZNFD010000015.1:0-4640 GCA_045588975.1 Acutalibacteraceae bacterium
GCCGAGCTTCTTGTATCTGTTTCCGTATACTCAAAGAATGGAGTATATTCAACTTTTATCCCATTGGGAACGGTAAGATTTTCATTATCGGGGATTACAATAACCCCTGATTCATACCAATGACAGCCGCAGAATTCTTCAAGGAAGCGGTAAACGCCGTTTATCGTTCCTTTGTTGCCCGAACCGATGATAACAAGCTCGTTTTGGGTCGAAGTTACGGTATAGCTTCCGTCGGCATCATCCGTTACACCCTGCAAGGCGATTTTGTATTCTCTTTGCGTTTCACCGTTTACAATTTCAATATCGCTACCCGTAATTTCGTCAAGATAATATTTAAGACGGCTTGCGGCATAGTTATCCGTGACGCTTGCATTTTCGGATAATACTATAACTGCATCTGCAACTGAGAAGCCCGTTTCGGCGGCAGATACAGGAATCGCACACAAAGATAAAACTATAACGCAAACAAGAACTGCAGAAACAAATCTTTTTGTCATTTTTATCATCTCCGTTCAGTGATGTTACTTTACTAAATCGACCAGCTGCTGTCAGTAAAACGTGTGTGACGGTAAGGGAATGCTCTGAAGAAATCATCTGCATCTCCTTTTATTTCAACGCCGTCAATAAATAAAGCGGTCTGCGAATTATGTCCTTCACCCGCAAGCATAAGCCTTGCGGCGGCAGGCGCGGTGAGAGATATATCATAATCGCCTTCCGATTTGCGTGTGACAACCGCTTTTCCCTTCTGATATTCAACCTCGAAAATCCCGTTGTTCTGCTCAAATTCGTCAATACATCTCAAGCGAAAAGCACCGTGTTCTTCGGGATAAGCGTTGTTTTCGAGAAGCTTTTGCAGGTTATAGATTCTTCCCGCTGCTCCGCCGTTATATTCATATGTCACACCGTCAATTCTGTCTGCAACATAGGCAAAATCACTGCCCTGATACTGTTTTCTGACAATCAGATTTTTAACCATACCGTCGTAATTGCGCAAAAATCCGATTAAACCGTAAAGTGCTTCAGGCGAAAGAACAAACAGCTCTTCAACGAAAAGGTCATTGGGTCTGCTGACGGTAAAGCGCACATAACCGTCCGCAACTCCGTCTGCATCATATCTTATATATGTATAGTCTGCTCTTTCGAGGGGTGTGTCGCAGAAATGCTTTTTTTCCTCACGCAGAGTCATCAGATTTTCTCTCAAAGCACATTTTTTATGGAGTTTACTGAGTTCTTCAAACTGTTCGCCCGTATAAAGAACAACATCGGTGCTGCGCGGAATATGTTTAAGGTTTTCAAACGGAACCTTTATCGCAAACATACGGTTAAGATTTGCATAGCCGAATTTTTCATAGTATGAAATCGAAAAAGGATGCAAAAAACCGAGAACCCAGTCGTTTTCAACTGCAGTTTCGCCGATTTTTTTCATAATCTCCCGAATGCCGCCCATTCTGCGGTATTCGGGTAAACTGCATACACCGCTTACAATAACGGAATCAAGAAAATTTCCACAGTAATTGGTTTTGAACTCATACAACTCGACTCCCGCAAACAGCTTTCCGCCTTCGAATGCCGCAAGAACGGGCGATTTGACGGTGCTGTCCTCTTCCGCATTATATTCCCAGATGAAAGATGCAGCGGAAACCTTTTGAAAATCTGTCGCTTCCTCGGGTTTTATATATCTTATCTCCATTTTGTTTCTCCGTTATTTACCTATGTTTATCTGTGTTTCTGCTGCAAGCTTCAGCATATCCTCGTTATCGCTTTCAACCGCATCGGACATAAGCTTGCGTCTTTCAAGAAGTTCGGCATACATCTTTTCTTTTTTGTCGTTGTTGAGATCATAAAAAAGCATAGGAATAATTCCGAGAGAGCCTGTTACGGCAGGGATAATTGTAAACATTGCAAAAAGGAAGAATTTGACCTTATCCGTCTGTTCCGTGCCCATTCTGAATGCATTCGCTTCATAGCCTATCATCTTTTTGATGGCTGTTGTGACAACAGCACTTGTGTTTGACGAAACCTTGGCAGCAATACCCTTGGCAACGGAAGCCATCGCTTCTGTGCGGTAGCCGTTTTTTCATTCGCAATAGTCCATCGCTTCGTTATACATTTCTGTTCCGATAACAGATTTAAGACCGAAGAAGAGAGTCCAGATGATTTCCCACAGTGCCATGGCAATGCCCATGGGAACAACTTTCTGATACATACCGCCCGAATAATCCTTCTTCATACCGATACAGCCAAAAAGGAATACGGGGATATAAAGAATATTGCCGATTTCTTTTGCAAGTATGTAAAGCAGACGGCTCGAAAAACGTCTTCTCATCCATGGTACCCATGCGTAACTCATGGGGCTGATGGGTGCGGCAGGGATGCCTGCAACGAGCGTCATTGATGAGAAATGAAGAACGTCGGTGTAATAATCATCTTCACTGCCTTTGATTGCAAATCCGCTGAGGAAATCCGAGAGAGTTATCAGAAGCAAAGGTTTGTTGCGGATAACTGATTTTATCGACATCAGAACGCTCGGTGTTTTTATGGACTGCATAACTCTTTCTTTCGAGTTATAGAAAAACCAGAATGAAGATGCGCTTGAGGCAATTGTTGTAAAACAACCCATGCCGACGAAGAGGTTCGTGTATGCCTTTGCAAGCTTGCCTGAATCATTGAGATACATACTTCTGAGAACATCGATAAGAATGGTTACTGCCTGTTCGGGAAGCTTTTCACCGAAAAATCCCGACGCAAAGTTTGCAAGAGTGATAAGCCTTGTTCTGTCATTCGGATGTGGAGTTATGGTTGACATAAGACCTGTTCTTGAAATCGTCTGGAAGGTTGTTATACCTTCTCTGGCAATGGTAAGAATCAGATAAAATGCAAGCTTTGTAAAATCCGTCTGAGTTGTGCCTTCAAAAAGATGAGGCATAAGCCAATAAAGACAGGTCAGAACACAGCCAGGAATTGCAAGAAACATAAGATAGGGTCTGAACTTACCCCAACGTGTTCTTGTTTTGTCAATAACCGCCCCAAAGAAAATATCATTGACAATATCCCACACGCTGTTGATAGTATTAACAACAGTCTGCAAACCAAGGTCTACACCTACAATGCTTGTTATGAATCGGGTTGAAAAGATATTGATATTAAAGCTCTGTGCAGCATCCCAGATTATGAAGCCTACGGATTCTTTTGCTCCAACATATCTGCGGTCCTGAGTTTTTGATGCAACGGATTTTTCTTCCCGTTCCTGTTGCATGCGGCGGAGTTCTTCAAACGCTTTTGCGTTTGACTGAAAATCAGAATTTTTTGCCATGTTTTTCTCCTCCGTTGTTGTTATTTGCCGTATTGGTCAAAAGCTTATCTCACGCAGTCAAAAATTTCATAGAAGTTCGAGATAAATGCTGTTGCGGCACCCTTGCCATATGAGATAAGGCACCATGTATCGCTGTCATAGTCTTCTCTTTCCTCGTTATACTGGATGCCGGCAAGGCAGAAGTTGGCGGGGTTTGCAACGTAGCCTGCCGCGTCATTCATAAGGTCCATAACGATAATATCTTCGCCCGTATACTCTCTTACGGGGGCAAGTTCAAAGCCTTCTGCACCCTTACCTCCGAAAACAAGCTCGCCAAAGGTTTCACCGGGGCTCATATAAACCTTCATTTCATCGCCGATTTCAAGATAACCCACTTCGGAAACGGTGTAGTATCTGCTGAAATTATCTTTGAGAATAAAGTTATCGGCAACGGATGTTTTGCCGAGAAGAACAATAATGTTGTTTTCAATCTGCATGGTGAACTGCTTATGTTTTATGTTAAGAACAGGCTTAACTTCTTTTGCGGGAACGGTTTCAAGACCTTCATACCATACTGTGTATCTGCCCTGACCCTTATATTTTGCAATATCAAGTCTGTCACCCGTATCTTCGTTAAGCTTTATTCTTTCTTCCTCGGTCATATTCATTCCGAGAAGGATATATGCCATTTCGTAGCCGTAACGGACCGACGTATAATGTGCATTGCCGGGGAATTCGTCAACACCGTCGCCTGTGTTATATCTTCCTGAGGTGACCGTTGAAACGTTACCCTGAAGGAAAATGAAGTTGTATCCCGCATCATTCATTACCATCTCTGCACTCCAGATGAAGTCGGGAGAGAATTTTTTATCAAAGGAGAGCTTCTTTTCGGGATCTGCGTTTGCCCAGTCGTAGCTTGCGGATTCGGGGTGGCAGCCGAAGGTCGCAATGATTGTGGGAGTTTTATCTGCATCCGAAGGCTTGAATTCGAGCTTATAAATGTTAGGGTCAAGAGAAATGGGTGCAGTCCTGTCGATAAAATAATCCCCTGCTTCAATTTCCGAATAGTAGAGCTTACCCTCCGTCATATCTGCAAGTGCATCCTCAACGGCTTTCTTTGAACCGTTGACAACAGACTCAATAAATGAACGCTCAACGCCGTATTTCACGTTGCGTGTAATCTTGCTGAATGAGTTGTTGATGATGCAGCCGATGGGGTCGGTCCATACACCCTGCGAATCGATACCCGTATGTATATGAGTGCAGGAAACGTTGATGCTGACAATGTTATATTCCTTTGCAAGGTCTTTGAGACCCTCGCGCACCTGTCTTACGTCTGCATTGGCAA
>JAZNFD010000016.1:0-2909 GCA_045588975.1 Acutalibacteraceae bacterium
TATGATGGTTATCTCCCCCGACGAAGGCGGTATGGGCAGATGCATCTACTTTGCCAACGTTCTCGGCCTTGAGCTCGGAATGTTCTATAAGCGCCGTGACTATTCGGTTATCGTTGACGGCAGAAACCCCATCGTCGCTCACGAATTTCTCGGCACAAACATTGAAGGCAAAGATGTTATCATCATCGACGATATGATTTCATCAGGCGACTCAATGATTGAAGTTGCAACAAAACTCAAGGAGCTTAAAGCAAACAGAATCTTCATCTGCTCCTCCTTCGGTCTTTTCTGCAACGGTCTTGAAACATTCGATCAGGCATATGCCGACGGTCTTATTGACAAGGTTTTCACAACAAACCTTATTTATTCATCACCCGAGCTTCTCGCAAGAGATTGGTATGTAAGTGTCGATATGTCAAAATACTGCTCATATATCATCGACACTCTCAACCACGACGAATCCATCAGCGGTCTGCTTGACCCCAAGGATAAAATCCACGCAATTCTTGATAAGTACGGATTCAAGAGCCACAAATAATTTTAAAAAACAGCCGCCGAATCCGTTTCGGCGGTTTTTGTGTATGAGGTAAAATTATGCAAAACAGAAAACTTAATTTCACAAACGGAAATTTTAAAATAATGCAGATTGCCGACACGCAGGAAATCCCCGCAGTATCTCCCGACACAATCAAGCTTATCTGTGCTGCTGTTGATAAAGAAAAACCCGATCTTGTAGTTTTCACAGGCGACCAGATCAAGGGATATTCTTCATTCTTTCTCGGCGAAAAGGGCAGGAAGAACGCCGAAAACACCATCAGGGCACTCATAAAGCCGCTTGAAGAAAGAAACATCCCGTTCACAATGACTTTCGGCAATCATGACGGTGAAGCCGCCTTGCGCAAAAACGAACAGTTTGAGCTTTACAAGAAATCACCGATGTTTGTTTATTCCGATGGGGCATCGGAGGACGAAAAGGCAACCTTCTGTCTGAGCATCGATGATAAATTCCTCGTTTATCTTTTTGACACCCATTCAAAGAATCCCGACGGCGGCTACAGCAGCGTCACACCCGAGCAGCTTGAATGGTATCGCTCCGTGCGTGACAGCTACAAAAATCCGCTTCCTTCGCTTGTTTTCCAGCATATTCCCACTCCAGAAATTTTTGATGTTATCAAAAAAGTACCGCGTTTTACAAAGAAAAGCGTAAGAGCTTTCGGCGAACACAAAAACGAATTCTATATCCTTGACCCCTATAAAAGCGGTCTGCGTGATTTCATGAAAGAATCCCCCGCAGCATCAGCAACAAACGCAGGTCAGATTGATGCATTCCTTGAAAAAGGTGAAGTGCTTGGTGTTTATGTCGGTCATGACCACAATAACAGCTTCGTTGCAAAATATAAAGGCATTGACCTCGGCTATGCTCAGGGCGCGGGCTTCAATGTCTACGGACCCGGTTTTGACAGAGGTGTCAGAGTTTTCAACATCAGCGAAAACGGTACATACGAAACAAAGACACTTACTTACGGCGAGCTTTGCGGCAAAGAAGTGAAAAACAAAGCAAAATTTGCGCTCTACACATATGCGCCCACAAGCGTTTCACAGGTTGTGACAGCAGTCAAAGAAGCCGCAGTCATTACAGCAGCTGTTGCAGGTACAATAGGAATTATAAAAGCTATAAAAAAGAAGAAATGATAATAAAATTAACACTCCGAAATCTCAGAGATTTCGGAGTGTTAATTTTATTATTCCACTGCCTTAAAATACTTAACAAAGCTTTCGCCGTCTGAATTGCGGAGATTTGTGAATGCAAGACCCGCATTCATAAGGAGTGCGCCCGAATAAACTTCATCGGTATCGTCATCAATGTAATATTTATCGGGGTCAAGACCTTTGAGCTTTATGTAAAATGCTCTGTCAGGCGGTTCTCTCATAATAACGCTCGTCAGAAGAGCTTCATTCTTATCCTCAGAAACAAACTCCCAGGCAACTCTGTAGGGATTTTCGAAGGGCGTCACAAGTCTGTAAAGGTCGCCGTAATGGATGACATCATAATATTTATGATACTCCTTGACCTGACGCTTTACAACTCTCTTGTCTTCATCTGTAAACTTATTCGGATCAAGCTCGTAACCGAACGAACCCCAGAGAGCAACATTGCCCTTTGTGTCGTAGTCCGTGCGTCTGCAAGCGGAAACGTGAGCACCCATAGTCGATGCGGGGTAGCACATTGAAGTGCCGAACTGAATTGTCAGGCGTTCAATGGGATCGGTATTGTCGCTGGTCCATATCTGCGGTGAGAAATAGAGTGTACCGGGATCAAAGCGTCCGCCGCCGCCAGAGCAGTTTTCGATAAGCATATCGGGAAATTCCTTGGTGAGTCTGTCCATAACATCGTATGTGCCCAGAACAAAACGATGGAAAACTTCCTTCTGCTGTTCGGGAGGAAGAATCGCCGAGCCGACTTCGGAAAGATTGCGATTGAAATCCCATTTGAGATAATCAATTTCGCAGGTTGAAAGAACCTTTTTCATTTCGCCGAAGATGTAATCACGCACATCCTGCCTTGAATAGTCAAGAACATACTGATGGCGTCCGATTGACTTTTCTCTGTTCGGAACGTGCAGACACCAATCGGGGTGCGCTCTGTAAAGATTGCTGTCACGCGATATCATTTCGGGTTCGTACCATATGCCGAACTTAATGCCGAGAGCCTTGATTTTGTTAACAAATTCAGCGAGTGTGCCGCCAAGCTTTTCTTCGTTGACCTGCCAGTCACCGAGACCGCTTCTGTCGGAATTTCTGTCGCCGAACCAGCCGTCATCCATAACAAGCAGTTCAAAGCCAAGCTCTTTTGCGTTCTTGGCAAAAGCAACCATCTTATCATCATCAAAGTCAAAGAAGCAGCCTTC
>JAZNFD010000017.1:0-3478 GCA_045588975.1 Acutalibacteraceae bacterium
TGCCGAAAATACTTGGCTGGAAGCGGCCCGGGAAGATAGGTCGACGCCGACACTTTTTAATTTTGCCTTAATAGCTCAGTCGGTAGAGCACGCGGCTGTTAACCGCGGTGTCACAGGTTCGAGTCCTGTTTGAGGCGCCAACAAACGGAACCATCCGATCGGATGGTTCTTTTTTTTTACCTTGATACCATGTTTTGAAATTATGACACTGTAACATTAACAACGTGTTGCGGCTGTTAACCGGCTCACGGTGCTGCGCTCGCAGTGCGAGATGAAGCAGAACCGTTGAGCAGGAAGAAACAAGGAGTATCACGAAGCGCCCCAAGCGAGTGAGACGAGTATGTTTCTGACCGACACGTGTCACAGGTTCGAGTCCTGTTTGAGGCGCCAGAGAAGAATTATCCGATTATCGGATGATTCTTCTTTTTTTGTTTTTCATGACTCGAAGAGGAGCGGTAGTGAATGACAGTCCGGTGGACTGTTAGAGCCGCGACTGACCGAGGCCCGCAGGCCGAGAGTCGAGTCCTGTTTGAGGCGCCAAAGCATGATAATCCGAACCTTTTCTTTTATCAGAATCGGTTCGGATTATTGCTTTATTTCTGAGATTATGTTATACTTTTTTGAGGTGATGGTATGAAGACATTTTTTAAAGCATTGTTAGGGTGCTTTGCCGCATTGCTTGCCTTTGTTATCGTGTTTTTTGTCGGATTCAATATTATTCTGAATGATAATCTGTCCAAAAGGGAAATCAAACAGTTGGTCGAAAAGCATTCCGAAATAATTCTTGATGATATTAAAGAAAATAATTTTGATGATACGTTGAATATTGATGGGGTGACGGATGTTAAATCTCATGACGTAACTGATGTTATGTGTGGCGGCAAGGGTTTTGCGTCCGCAACGAGTTATTATGGCTTCTATTACATTGAAGGTGATAAACCCGTTGTAATGTTCAACGGATATATCAGTGATGTTGATGAATCTGAATTTATTCCTGACGGTGACGGCTATTCATATAATGAAATGCATTTTGATAATTTACCAAGTGATAACAAATATTATACAGAAAGAATAACTGACGGATTTTATTATTATGAATGGCATTTTTAACTTTTGGGAGAAATTCTGCGAATGATGATATAAAATTTTGCTTGAAACTCAGCTTTGAATATGCTTGAAAAAATCAGAAACGGAATTTGCTAATATTTTTGTTTTTATTTTATAATCTTTTCAAAAACTAACGGGGCAGTGGTTGGCTGTCCCGTTGATTGTTATCCGATTTTAACTGAATTATCAAACGAAATCGAATAACATTTTTTATAAGTGTATTATTTTGAGAAAATCTTGTTTTACTATTGCATAACACAATATATTGTGCTATTATATTCGTACACACCGCAAATATTGGAATCGGAAAGAAGTGATTTTTATGGTTATTCAAGGCTTTCAGAAGCTGACTTTGCTTGATTATCCCGGAAAAATGGCTTGTACCGTGTTTACATCGGGATGTAATCTGCGCTGTCCGTTCTGCCATAATTCACGTCTTGTTATAAATGCATCAACAGAGAGTGAATTTACCGTTGAAGAAATACTTGAGTATCTTAAGAAAAGGCAAGGAATTCTTGACGGAGTTGCCATTACGGGCGGAGAGCCTCTGCTTCATAAAGATATCGATGTATTTATCGAACAGGTGAGGGCGCTCGGATTCTCGGTCAAGCTTGACACAAACGGCACTTTCCCCGAAAGGCTGAAGGAGCTTGTCGGCAGGGGACTTGTCGATTATGTTGCGATGGATATAAAAAATTCTCCTGAGGGATATTCCGAAACAGTCGGAATCGGAGGATACGATATATCAAAAATTCAGGAGAGTATCGCATTTCTTCTTGAGGGCAATGTTGATTATGAATTCAGGACAACCGTTGTGAGAGAGCTTCACAGTGTTTTCTCGATTGAGGGAATCGGAAAAATGATTAAAGGCGCAAAACGCCACTATATTCAGGCATTTGTTGATTCGGGTGAGTTGATCGGCTTTGACCTCAGCCCCGTGCCAAAAGATGAGATGATTCTGATGCGGAAAATCATGTCAGAATACGTTGATTTATGTGAAATAAGAGGTATATGATAATTTTAAACAAATTTGTTATCCTGTATCGTGCAGTTTTCACAAACTTATAAAATCATACACAATATATTGTAAAATCCATTGACAGAAGCACAAGAATTTGATAATATTTCTAAGCTGCCCTTTATGAGGCACAATATATGGGTTTAATTTATTTTTCAAATATATAATTAACGGAAAGGAAAAAGTGAGCATATGTACAAGGTAATCAAAAGAGACGGCAGCGTTGCGGAATTTGATGTCAGCAAAATTGCCGAAGCAGTAAAAAAAGCTTTTGAATCACAAGAAAAGAAGTATCATCCCTCAACAATTGATTTTCTCGCTCTCAAAGTAACAGCTGATTTCGAATCAAAAATCGAAAACGGTCTGATTGCTGTTGAAGATATTCAGGACAGCGTTGAATCAGTTCTCATTCAGGCGGGTTATGCCGATATTGCAAAG
This sequence comes from Acutalibacteraceae bacterium, assembly GCA_045588975.1. GTDB lineage: Bacteria > Bacillota > Clostridia > Oscillospirales > Acutalibacteraceae > CAG-177. The sequence continues at coordinate 2,564 of JAZNFD010000017.1, forward strand.
GCATATATTCTTTACAGAAGACAGCGCGAGAAACTCCGTAATCTCAAGTCAACAATTCTTGACTATAAAGAGCTTGTTAACAGCTACGTTAACGTTACAGACTGGCGTGTTAAGGAGAATTCAACCGTTACCTATTCAGTCGGCGGTCTTATTCTCAGCAACTCCGGTGCAATCACAGCTAACTACTGGCTTTCCGAAATTTATGACGATGAAATCGCTAATGCTCACAGAAATGCAGATATTCACATTCATGACCTCTCGATGCTTACCGGTTATTGTGCGGGTTGGTCGCTCAAGCAGCTTATTCAGGAAGGTCTCGGCGGCGTAACAGGCAAGATTACCTCTGCTCCCGCAAGCCATCATGCAACTCTTTGCAACCAGATGGTTAACTTCCTCGGCATTATGCAGAATGAATGGGCAGGCGCTCAGGCATTCTCATCATTCGATACATATCTTGCAGCTTTCGTAAAAGCTGATAACCTCGGCTACGGGACGTTCGTAATTCTTATTCATTTTCAAAACTCCTTTCACCGAATTAAGCTTCAACGGGGGGGGCTTCAAGATAGACATTGAATGTCAGGTCAGAGACACCCTCAAGACCTGCGACTGTCAGCACCAGCATCTTGGTGTCAAAATTGTTGACATACAGTGCAATCTTGTCCTCGTTTTTCAGGGTATATGTCTTACCCTGGGTATTTCCCTGAGCATCTGTCCAGGTCACATCCACGCTCAGCTTCAGTGTGCCCTGTAGCAGTGCTTCATTAACCTTGGTGTTAGCTTCAAGCTTGTCAACATACATGTAGTATTGTGCCTTAGTAGCGCCTTCCTCATAGTTATAGACACCACTTTCGATCTCTACATTCTCGAAGTAGCTATCGCCGTCCACGACAATGTGCTGCATCTCGTTGTTATCTG
>JAZNFD010000018.1:0-2575 GCA_045588975.1 Acutalibacteraceae bacterium
TGACATAGTTCCGGTTGAAATGTCACGAAGCATTGTAAAAATTGAAGAAAAAAAGAAGCAGTCAAAAATCACACGCTGGCAGGCAATAGCAGAAAGTGCCGCAAAGCAGAGTAAAAGAAACATAATTCCGGAAATACACCAGATAACAGATTTTAATCAAGCTATTAAGGTTGCACAGAACCTCGACTTGTTTGCAGTACCTTATGAAAACAAAGACGGTATGCAATCAACCCAAAACTTTCTCAATAAACTCAAGTCTAATATGTCAATAGGTATATTTATCGGTCCGGAAGGCGGCTTCGATGAAAAAGAAGTTGATATAGCAAAATCCGCCAATGCCCATATCATTTCTCTGGGCAAAAGAATTTTACGTACCGAAACGGCAGCAATAACCGCAGTCGGAATGTGTATGCTGTATATTGAAATGAACGGTGAAAATCAATGAAACAATTACCTCAAGAATTTATAGCCCGTATGAAAAAAATATTGGGCGACGAATATGCTCAATACGAAAATTCTTTGTGTGACTCCCCTGTCCGTGCTTTCAGGGTAAATACCGAGAAAATCAGCACAGATGAATTTGAAAAAATCTGCAACATACCGTATGAGAAAATTCCGTACGTTGAAAACGGATATTACTTTGATTATGACAAAATCGGCAATCATCCTTTTCACCACGCAGGTATGATTTATGTCCAGGAGCCCGGTGCAATGGCACCTGCCGAATGTATCGACATTCAAAGTAACTGGACAATACTTGATATGTGCTCAGCACCCGGAGGAAAAAGCACTCAGTTAAGAAACAAACTCGGTCCGGACGGTGTACTTGTTTCAAACGAAATTGTCCCCTCTCGCTGTAAAATACTGACCGGCAATATTGAGCGGCTCGGATTGCACAACACCGTAACAACCTGTATGGACAGCGAAAAAATCGCAAAGCTTTATCCAAAAGCTTTTGATATGATTATGGTCGACGCACCTTGTTCAGGCGAAGGTATGTTCCGTAAAGATGATACAGCTATAGAGGAGTGGAGTACAGACAACGTTAAGCTTTGTGCCCGAAGACAGAAAGAAATCCTCGACAATGCAGTAAAAGCCTTGAAAAACGGCGGTTATATCGTTTACGCTACCTGTACTTTTTCGCTTGAAGAAAATGAAATGACAATAGATAATTTTATTCAAAAGCATCCCGAATTTGAATTAATTCCAGTTACTGAACGAGTACATAAAGCAACGTCAGACGGCATTGCTTTTGACGGATGCGAATGCGAAAACATTAGCTATACACGCAGGTTTTATCCTCACAAATCACGCGGTGAAGGCCAGTTTATGGCTGTGCTTCATAACACGGTAACAGCAAACCACCCAATTAAAATCAATGCAGCTAAAAATGTCAAAACAGACAAATTAGTTTTTGATTTTCTTGATGATGTACTGACAGAATACAACAAAGAAAACGTAAGAATGTATAACGGAAATCCTGTATATTTCACAAACAATTTTGAGGTTGTAAAAGGCAGTGCTTTCTCATGCGGAATTACAATTGGTGAAATACGAAAGAATTATATTCAACCGCATCATCAGTTTTTTATGGCAATGGGTAAACAGTTCAAGCGAAGAATTGAGTTAGATGCCAACTCTGAAGAAATAAATAAATATCTGCACGGTGAAGAAATATGCGCCTCTTGTCAAAACGGCTGGGCAGTAGTAACCGTAAACGGATGTGCAGTAGGGGGAGCCAAAGTCAGCAACGGAAAAGCCAAGAATCATTATCCGAAAGGTCTGCGAACCAAATATTAAAAACAGCCCTTGAGAATCACGTTATGTGAAACTCAAGGGCTGAATTATTTATGCAAAGAATGATTCGATAACTTTAATTGCAAGCGCCGAAATATTCTTTAGTAAGAGAAGGAAATTATCAATAAATACCCAGAATCCCGCTTCAAGTTTTGAAACACCTATAGCTGCAGCAAAATCATCATTTGCAAGTGCAAGATCATTATAAGTGATAACTTCTGCAGAATATGTTGATGTATCTTCCTCATTAATTATGAAGAGTCGGCTGCCTCTGGTCATTTCGTTGCCGTATGAGTGGCAGGTTGCACCGGGAGTATTACCGATAATAATCCCTTCATACTCAAGCTCATAAGTATTAATATGATCGTGACCGCAGTAAATACCGAGAACGTCACCGCGCTCCTTCATAGCATCAAACTGACCGTGGTTGAAAACACCGGGAGAAGGCTGCTCAAAGAGATGGCCGGAAAATGTGCTTGTATTCGGTGCAATTATCGGATAATGTATACCGTTATTGTAGGTTTCAACAATGTAAGGAATTTCAAACGGTATTGACGGGAACATTGCATCGTAAACTTCACCGACAACAATATGCTGGAAAGCAAGTGAAGGTACTTTCTTACCGGCGTTATTTTCAAGCGATTCACTTGTCTCTTTATACCATTCAACCTGGTCGGCATTTACGCAATCATAGCCGAGTCGGTTACCGTTTTCATCAGCAACGTAATTACCGGAATCAAAAAGCCAAACATTAAACTTTATTTCATCCGAATCACTT
>JAZNFD010000019.1:0-1885 GCA_045588975.1 Acutalibacteraceae bacterium
GTATAGTTCCTTACGGCAATCTCTCCCTCTCCCCCGCTTGCATGGTTTTCCACTACGGTCAGGAAATGTTTGAAGGTCTTAAGGCATACAAGGGCGCTGACGGCGAAGTACGTCTTTTCAGACCCGAAATGAACGCAAAGAGAACAAACGACACCAACAAGCGTCTTTGCATCCCCGAGCTTCCCGTTGAAGATTTTGTTCAGGCTGTCAGCGAAATCGTAAGAGTTGACAAGGATTGGATCCCCTCAGCTCCCGGCACATCGCTCTACATCCGTCCCTTCATCATCGCAACCGATGACTTCCTCGGCGTTGCTCCCTCAAAAACATACCTCTTCATCGTTATCCTCTCACCCTCGGGCGCTTACTATTCAAGCGGTCTTGCTCCTGTAGGCATCTGGATTGAAGACGACTACGTAAGAGCTGTCAAGGGCGGAATGGGCTTTGCAAAGACAGGCGGTAACTACGCAGCAAGTCTCGCAGCTCAGGTAAAGGCACACGATGACGGTTATTCTCAGGTTCTCTGGCTTGACGGTGTTGAGAGAAAGTATATTGAAGAAGTCGGTGCAATGAACATCTTCTTCAAGATTAACGGCACAATCGTTACTCCGATGCTCAACGGCAGCATTCTTCCCGGTATCACAAGAAACTCGGTTATCGAGCTTTGCAAGAGCTGGGGTCTCCCCGTTGAAGAGAGAAAGATTTCCGTTGACGAGCTTCTTGAAGCACAGAAGAACGGCACTCTTGAAGAATGCTTCGGCACAGGTACAGCAGCTGTTATCTCACCCGTCGGCAAGCTTCGCTACAAGGACGACGTTATGACAATCAACGGCGGCAACATCGGTGAAATCAGCCAGAAGCTCTATGACACCGTTACAGGCATTCAGGGCGGCACCTGCGAAGATAAATTCGGCTGGGTAACCGTACTTTAATTATGAACAACAAGCGAATTACTGTTTTCGCCGGTCATTACGGCAGCGGAAAAACCAACATTTCGGTAAATTACGCACTTTGGCTCAAAAAAGAGTATGAAAAGGTTGTTATTGCCGACCTAGATATCGTTAATCCCTATTTCCGCTCAAAGGACAGTGAAAAGCATCTTGAAGAAAGAGGAATCCACCTCATCTCATCGGAATATGCCAACTCCAATGTTGACGTGCCCGCAATGCCCGCCGAGGCTTATTCGATTATCGACAATAAGCAGACTGTTGCGGTTATTGACGTCGGCGGAGACGACAGAGGCGCCCTTGCGATGGGCAGATACGTCCCCGCAATTCTCGAAGAGGATGATTATGAGATGCTTTTCGTTATCAATAAATACCGTCCGCTCACTCCCGACTGTGCATCAACCCTTGCGGTTATGCACGAAATCGAGACAGCCTGCTCAATGAAATTCACGGGCATCGTCAACAACTCCAATCTCGGAGATGAAACAGACGAAGAAACCGTTATCAATTCGGTTTCATATGCCGATGAAATTTCAAAGGCAAGCGGACTGCCTATAAGAATGACCACGGTAAAAGAAGACTTATATAATACACTCAAGGATAAAGTAGTTAACTGCACCCCGATCAAGCTTTATGTAAGACAATCGTGGGCAAAACAGGAGGAAGATTTATGGCTAAAGTAACCTTTAAAACAGACCTTTGCAAAGGCTGCGGTCTTTGCGTAGGTGCGTGCCCCAAAAAGATTGTGGCACTTCTCAAGGACGAAATCAACGCCAAGGGTTATCATCCCGCAGGCATCACAGACCAGTCAGCTTGCATCGGTTGCGCATTCTGTGCAACAATGTGTCCCGACTGCGTAATCACCGTTGAAAAGTAAGGAGAAAGAAAAATGGCTGAAAAAGTTTTGATGAAGGGTAACGAAGCTCTTGCAGAAGCCGCCA
>JAZNFD010000020.1:0-11738 GCA_045588975.1 Acutalibacteraceae bacterium
AGGACATCTTCGGCGAAATTATTCATATGCAGGGCGGATATCAGCACGACCTTCGTGATGAAATCTCACTCGGCAGAGAAAACCGACACGGCAGACTTTTCAACTTCCAGCTCCGCAACGGCGAGCTTTATCCCACTCACCAGCTTGGCCCCATCACCAACGCGCTCGGCATCAACACAGGCAACCGTTTCGTTTCGCTTGTTTCGCTGCCAAGCAACTCGAGAGGTCTTAACGAGTGGATCAAGAAAAATAAGGGCGAGGATTATGACCTTGCAAACTATGATTTCAATGAAGGCGACATTGTAACAACAATGCTCAAGACTGCGAACGGCGAAACAGTTGTTCTCACTCACGATTGTTCACTTCCAAGAAACTATTCGAGAGCTTATCGCGTTCAGGGAACAAAGGGTCTTTATATGGAAGACGGCGATTCGATTTATCTTGAAGGCAGAACAAAGAATGAAAGCGGAAGCTGGGCGCATCCTTCAGAGCCTTTTGCTCCTTATCTTGAGGAATATGAGCATCCTCTTTGGAAAAAATATCAGACAGAAGGCGTTCACGGCGGCCACGGCGGCATGGACTTCCTTGTTCTCAGCGCATTTGTTGAGAGCGTAAGACTCGACGCGGCACCTCCCATCGATGTTTACGATACAGCGGTTATGATGGCTGTTACTTGCCTTTCCGAGCAGTCAATAGCCCTCGGAAGCGCACCCGTTGCGTTCCCCGACTTCACTAACGGCATGTGGATTGACAGAGAGCCTTACAGACGCGGTATCTTCTGCCTTGACGAGGTTTGCAACGATTTCTTTGAAGAAAAAGAGGAGAAATAATTATGAAATATTACATTGGTGTTGACGGCGGCGGCACAAAAACTGCGTTTGCGCTGTTTGACGAAAACAAAAAGATGCTCGCATCCGTAACGGGCGCAGGCAGTAACCACGAAAACATCGAAACTGCATTTGAAGGCGCAAGCGATATTATAATCAAGGGTCTTAATGAGCTTTGTGAGAAAGCCGGTATAAAGCTTTCGGATGTCAGCTTTACTCTTATGGGTCTTGCGGGCATTGACCATCAGTATCAGTATGAAATTATGTGCGACCTTCTCAGAAAGAAGGGCCTTGAGAATTTTGAAGTGTTCAACGACGGCTTTATCGTCGTAAAAGCAGGCGCAAGCGGCAAGAGTGCTATCGGTTATAACTGCGGCACGGGCGTTTGCTGCAACGGTATCGACCTTGACGGCAACAGACTCCAGCTTGCAGGTCTCGGCGATTTCTCGGGCGATATTTCAGGCGGCGGAAACATTGTTATTGAAGCATTCCGCCTTGTTTATAACGAGCTTTTCCTCGGTCTCGAAAAGACACTTATCACCGATATGGTGAATAAGGAATTCGGTTTCACAACAAGAGAAGAGGTTCTCGGTCTTATCGAAAAGATTGAGGGCGAAAACGGCGATGACTATATCCGCAAGATGGTCGCATTCTTCTTTGAAGCCGTCAAGCAGGGTGATAAGCCCGCAACAGAATATTGCGAAAGAATGGCAACAAGAGGCGCTCAGCTTATCTCTGCACTCGCAAATCAGATGAATTTCGGTGACGGCGAGGTTGAGGTTGTTCTTTCGGGTTCAATCAATGTGAAGCTCGATAACAAGCTTTATCTTGAGATGCTTCTCTCAAAAGCAGAGGCTATGAGCGGCAAGAAACTTAAGTTTATCAAGCTTGAAGCAATGCCCGTAACAGGATGCATCAACTGGATTATGCAGGACTACGCATAAGTAAAGGAGTAGAATATAATGAAAGAAATCAATGTAGCGGTAATCGGCTCGGGCAGCACATACTGCCCCGAACTTGTTGACGGTTTTCTTAAGGCAAAAGACAGCCTTAAGCTCAAGAAAATCTCATTCATGGATATCGACGAAAGAAAAAGAAACATCGTCGGTGACCTTTGCGTAAGAATGCTCAAGAATGTCGGCGACGACTGCGAGGTTGTTTTTACAGATGATCTTGACACTGCTCTTCAGGGCGCGGATTTTGTTGTAACACAGATTCGTGTCGGCAAGCTTCCCTGCCGTCATCTTGATGAAAGCATTCCCAAGAAATATGACCTTATCGGTCAGGAAACAACCGGTATCGGCGGCTTCTTCAAAGCTCAGAGAACAATCCCCGTAATCAAGAACATCTGCGACAGAATCGAAGCTATCTGCCCCGATGCATGGCTTATCAACTTCACAAATCCCTCGGGTATCATCACCGAGTTCATCCTTAATCATACTAACGTTAAGAACATCGGTCTTTGCAACGTTCCCATTGATATGCTTGACGATGTTAAGGAAATCACGGGTGAGGACAGTGAGATTACATATGTAGGCCTTAACCACCTCAGTTGGATCACCTCCGTCAAGAAGAACGGCGAAGAGCTTCTTCCCGGTCTTATCGAAAGCGGATTCTCGCCCAAGGTTATGGCAAACATCAAGGATGACGGTTTCTCAATCGACTGCCTCAAGACGGTTCAGGGTCTGCCTTCATCATATCTTCAGTATTACTATTGCCGTGAAGCAAAGCTTGCTCATCAGAGAGAGGATGACAAGACCCGTGCAGAAGTTTGCATGGAAATCGAAGAGCAGCTTCTCGAAATGTATCAGAATCAGGAAATCGTTACAAAGCCCGCTCTTCTCGATAAGAGAGGCGGCCACAAGTATTCGCTTGCAGCGGTTTCTCTCATCGATTCAATTGCAAACAACAAGAGAGACGTTCACGTTGTCAACATCAAGAATAACGGCACTCTTCCCTTTATGGCAGACGATGATATCGTTGAAATTGCGGCTGTTATCGGCTCCGACGGTGCAACACCCGTTCCTGTAACAGAGAAAATCAACGACCATATCGTGGGACTTATGAGAGTTGTCAAGACTTACGAAAAGTATGCTGTCAAGGCTGCAATCACAGGTGATGACGATTATGCAATCAAGGGTCTGCTTGTTCATCCGCTTGTCGGCGACTATGAAAAGGCTGTTAAGTGTTTCGAAGAGCTTAAAGAGGCACACAAGGAATTTCTTCCCCAGTATTTCAATAAATAAGAGAAACAATAAAATGCCGATCCGAAAGGACCGGCATTTGCTATGTACCGCAAAAAAGACACTTCCCGTCAAGGAAGTGTCTTTTACTTATTTGTTATTTTGTGATTCCATCGAACATACCGAAGAGAAGTGCAAGACCCTTTTCCCAATAATCACCTGTACCGAGAATGAATGAGGGTACGGTGTCAAGGAAGAAGTTAGCAATCGAAACGAAGAACTCGCCGATAATAACGAAAATAGTTTTTTTGGGACCGACTTCGAATTCCTGCTTGGAAGAAACTTCGCCTACAAGCTCCCATTCGCCGCCGCCGATGTATTTATACTTACCATAAACAACAGTAGCCTGAGCAGTGCCGTTTGCGTTGCTTGCACCGGGAACGATCTCGCCCTTACCGTTTTCGAGAGTAAATTCTCTGCCGCCAACAAGAATCTTATCGGGAACAAGCTTTGTATCGCCGTACTCTGCAAGGTAAAGGTCAGCGGGACCGTCGCCTGTAACTGTTACAGCGATAAGCTGATCTGCGTAAATCTTGCCTTCGGCAAGCTTGAATGTACACTTGCTGAGAGAAGCTTCGAAACGGGGCTTGGTGTTTGTTTTGAGTTCAAGAATTTCGCTTGAGGGGTTGGCATCCTGAACTGCGGGATCATATGTTTTTCTTGCGATGATGCCGTAGATTGTGTCGGGAGTGAGGTTTTTGAATTCGCCGGAATGCTGCCAGGTCTTACCCTTGTCGATTGAGAATTCGATGCTGAGTTTATCGTCGCCTTCAGCACATGCAACGGTTATTGTTTTGTCTGTTTTGTCAACAAGAACAGGCTTGCCGACAGCTTTGGAATCGCCTGATTTGATTGTTTTTACTGTGATGCTTGCGGGATCACTTGCGTATTTGTTTGTGTCACCCTTCTTTCTGATTGAAAGAACATATTTGGTTTCTGCGGTAAGATTGTCAAACAAAACGTTGTCGCTCCAGTCTTTTACGATTGACTGGTCGTCTGACTTGACAAGCTTGTATTCGCATCCTGTAACCTTGAGTGCGGTGATTGATGTTGAAGTGATTTCCGTTGCAACGGGTGCATCGGGAGTGGGATACTTGTCTTTGATTGTTTCGGATACTGCATCTGAATAGAGGGGAGTTGAGCCGATAACAATATAAGCCTTGAATGTGTACTTCTGACCGGGAGTGAGGTTTACGTAGCACCAGCTGCCGTTGTTGAGGTCAACATAGCTTGCTGAAGGCTCAATAAGAATATTTACATTGTAGCCGTCTACTACGGGAAGCTTAACGGTGATTGTTCTGTCTGCATCGCTCTTGGTAAGTGTGGGAGCGGGAACTGTTGTGGGAACAACGGCAGGTGGGGTAGAGGGGTCGGTTTCGTTTGTTGCGCTTGCCGAAACTGCCACGCCTGATAACATCATAAGCGTTGCAAGGAGAAGTGCCAGCATTCTTTTGGTTGCTGAATTGATTTTGGACATTTTTCTATCCTCCGTTTTATATTTTTCCCCAAAATCAGGGGATGTATAATCGGATTATAACACATCATCCCGAAAAATGGAATACTTATTTTTTAATATTTTATTAAATTTTCAAGAATTAATCTTCCATAATTGAAAATGTTTGACATTTTCTGCGTATAAGTTATACTGTATTTATAAACAAAAAGGAGACTATTTATGAACAGACCCGATGAAGCAAAAAACTTATTTGAAGGCGGATGCAACTGCTGCCAGGCGGTTTTTTGTGCTTTTCTCAATGAAATAAATATGACAAAAGAAGATGCCTTGCGCCTTTCGGCAGGTTTTGGCGGAGGCATGGGAAGACTCAGGGAAGTTTGCGGTGCCGTCAGCGGAATGACAATGGTGCTTTCAAACAAGTTTGCGTCAGCCGACCCGAACGATAAAGAAGCCAAAGCGGCTCTTTATGCTCTTATCCAGAAAGCGGCGGGGGATTTCGAAGAAGAAAACGGTTCGATTATCTGCCGTGAGCTTCTCGGCCTTGCAGAAAAAAATTCGTTACCCGTACCCGAAGAAAGAACAAAAGAATACTATAAGAAGCGACCTTGCTCCGAATTGGTTAAGTGTGCTGCAGAGATAGCGGAAAAATATCTCGAACCGAAAGGAAAATAATTTGAAAATTTTCTTCTTTTGCTACTTGTATTAACTTTTTACTTATGATACTATATATAGCGTAAATCATACTGTTTCAATTAATAAATTTAGGAGTGAACTTCAAAATGAAACTTCCCGTGGCTGTCCAGCTCTATTCAGTCAGAGACGAAATGGAAAAGGATTTTTACGGCACAATTCAGCAGATGAAAGACCTCGGCTATGACGGCGTTGAGTTTGCAGGTCTTTTCGGAGAAGACCCCGAGAAAATAAAGGCATTCTGTGAAGAAATCGGTATTATTCCCATTTCAGCACACGTTCCTTACTACGATATGCTTGAAAATCCCGAAGCCGTTCTTTCGGACTATGCGAAAATCGGATGCAAGTATGTTGTTGTTCCTTATCTTACCGAAGAATGCAGACCCGGTACAGACGGCTTTGCCGCAACTGTTGAGGGTATCCGCAAAATCGGTGAAGCTGCAAAAGCTCTCGGACTTCAGCTTCTTTATCATAACCACGATTTTGAGTTTGTCACCATCGACGGCGAATATGCTCTCGACGTTCTTTACTCAAGTATTTCCGAGGACATTCTCAAAACGGAAATTGACTGCTGCTGGGTAAATGTTGCAGGCGTTAATCCCGCCGAGTACGTTGAAAAATACAGCGGACGTTCACCGATTGTCCATCTTAAGGACTTCAAAAAGAGCGGTGACAAGCTCGGTAAGCTCTATGACCTCATCGGCATCGACGATGAAGCGGAGCAGGAGGAAGAAGAGGATTCATTCTCCTTTATGCCCGTTGGATACGGTGTTCAGGATATTCCCGCAATCCTTGCCGCTTGCGAAAACGCAGGTGCACATTGGGTTGTTGTTGAGCAGGATTCACCCGCAAAGGGCGACACTCCGCTCAATTCCGTTAAGCTCAGCAGAGAATACCTTAAGACTCTTAATTGGTAAATCAAAATAAAAGCGAGGTAAGTACTATGTCAGAAAATATTCTTGATAAGTTCAAAGATGCTCCCGCTGACGAAAAAGTCAGAGATATGAGCAAAAAAATCAAGGTTGGTATCATCGGTACCGGCTGGATTGCAGAAGCACACGTCAAGGCATATCAGAAGTGCCCCGATGTTGAAATCGTTGCCGCTGCAGACCTTGTTCCCGGTAAGGCAGAAGCTTTCTGCGAAAGATACGGCGTTGACGGCGATGTTAAATTCTTCCCCAGCCACAAGGAGCTTATTGACGCAGGTATCTGCGATGCAGTAAGTGTTTGTACATACAACGCAACTCACGCTGAATGTACAATTTATGCTCTTGAACACAACGTAAGCGTTCTTCTTGAAAAGCCCATGTGCGTTACTCTTGAAGAGGCTGTTGCCATCTGCAAGGCAGAGAAGGCAAGCAATGCTGTTCTCTCAATCGGTTTCCAGCCACGTTTTGACGAAAACATGAAGATGCTCAAGAGAGTTGTTCAGTCGGGCGAACTCGGTCAGATTTATTACATCCAGACCGGCGGCGGCAGAAGAAGAGGCATCCCCACTCCTTTCGGTACATCCTTCATCGAAAAAGAAACCGCAGGCATCGGTGCTCTCGGCGATATCGGTTGCTATTCACTTGATATGGTTCTCAACTCAATCGGCTATCCCAAGCCGCTCACAGTTTCGGGCTATAAGTCAGACTTCTTCGGCAAGAGCCCCGATTATGAGCATCACGACGTGTTCGGCGTTGATGACTTTGCGGCAGGCTTTATCCGTCTTGAAGGCGGTATCATTCTTGACTTCAGAATTGCCTGGGCAATGAACCTCGACACACCGGGTGACACAATCATCATGGGTACAAAGGGTTCGGTGAGAGTTCCCTCGACAGAGTGCTGGAACGGCAGCATCGGCGGTCCTCTTGTTATTTACCGTGAAATCGCAGGCGAGCAGATTGAAACATATATTCCCATGAAGCATAACGATGTTGATTGCTTCGACATCAAGATCCGTTCGTTTGTTGACGCTGTTAAGGAAGACGGCGAAGCACCCGTTCCCTGCAGCCAGATTCTCTACAATCAGGCTATTATCGACGGTATCTCACGTTCGGCAGAGCTTGGCAGAGAAATCGAAATCGAAATTCCTGAAATCTGAATACAAATTTTACAGCCGACGGGTAACACCGTCGGCTATTGATTTTTTATGCTGTTTATGATACTATATATAATGTAAAATTATATTTGCGTTACTCAAAGGGGGACAAAAATATGTGGTTAACCTGTGACTGCAATTTTTTTGTTAAATTGATAAGTTTGATTGTTCTGATTTCCGCTATTATTCTTAACGGAATCGGCAATCTGCTCGGTGTGGGTGATATTATCGAAACCGAGCCGCATTCATGCTATACGACAACTGTGACTGAGGGGACAACGGCCGTTCCGTCAACCACCGATTCCGTAACGGAGGAGATAACTTTGACAGAACCCTCCGCAACTGTTGCTCCGACAACACAGACAACCGCTCCTACAACTGCTCCTATCTATACCACACCCGTGCCTACAACACGTGAAACAACCACAACCAAACCTTCAACCACCAAGAAAACAACAGCGTCAACAACCAAAGCGCCGACCACTGAGAAAGGTCCTTATCTCAACAGTGCGACCGAGGTTGCAGTTGCAATCTTCGGCGGAAATGCAGGAAATGTAGGTACTGTTATCCGAGGCATTGATGCTCTTGCCGACGGCGGATATATAGCTTGCGGAACAACGGCATCAACCGACGGCGAATTTGCGGGTCTATACAGTGCTTCATCGAATTGGAAGACTCCGTTTTCCTTTGTTGCAAAGTTCTCGAGAGCCGGTACGGTTGAATGGGTGAAGCTTTTCGGTGATTCAACTTCATCGGTTTCGATTAATGATGTTGCCGTTCTCAGCAATGGAAACATAGTTGCCGTCGGCACACACACTCAGCCTTCTGTTTACGGAGAAAAGGGCGGTAACGACGCCGTTATAATCACGCTCTCATCTGCAGGTGTCGAGCTTTCGGAAAATATTCAATCCGGTTCGGGCGATGACTTCTTCTACTGTGTAACCGCAACTCCGAATGGTTATGCGGTCGGCGGAAAAACAACGTCTCATGACGGTGATTTTACGGGTGTTCAGGATATAAGCGCTATTGTAATCAATTTCAGCAACGATAACGAAGTTCTCTGGAAGCATTATTTCAACGGCTCAAAAAGCAGCAGCATAAGCGGAATCGATGCGGATGATGACGGCAATATTTTTCTCGCTTGTGTAACAACCGCAACCGACGGACAGTTTGCATCGTTTGAAAGTCTTTTCGGCAGCTATTCCGATACGATTGTTATGAAATATAATCAAGCGGGCGAATTTCAGTGGAGCCATGTTATTGCGACTTCCGGTGCCGATGAATTTGATTCAATTGCAGCTGACGGCAAGGGAGGATGCCTTGTTGCCGGTAACTACACGTTGAATTCCATAGTTTCGCCTGACGGCACGCTTGAAGGAATTCACAACTGCGGCGACACCGATGCGCTTGCAATCCGTCTTAACAAAAACGGTGACAGGCAGTGGTATAAAATTGTTTCGGGATTGTATGATGACTATATTACCGACGTGGTTAAAACGGACGGCGGCTTTGCCGTGACGGGTTACACAAACTCTTCAAACCGTGAATTTTCATCAATCGGCAATAAGGGCGGCACAGACGGCTTTGTTTATTTCCTTGATGTCAACGGAACATCGGTCAAAGTGCTTTCTCAGGCAGGCTTCGGCGATGATGCTGCGCTTTGTCTCGCTTATTCATCGGGCAACCGTGAGCTTCTTGTTGCAGGAAGCACCGATTCAACCAACGGAAGCTTTGCCGATAAAAACACTTACAGCGGCTCTGTCGGATATGTCGGAAGATATAAAATAACAACACGAAATTATTGATTCAAAAAAAATCCGGGTACAGAATCTGTTCTGTACCCGGATAAATTATTTTTATCAGTCAAGCTTTGCCTTAAGATAGTTGTCGTAGAAATCCTTGACGCCTGCGTAGAAATCGTCAACAGTGCCGTCGTTCTTCATGATGTAGTCAGCCATCTTTTCGGATTCGCTGGTGTGGAAGATTTCTTCTTCGTGAAGATCGTTTTCGCGGAGCTTTTCAATGCTCTTGCCGTCACGCTCTGAGCCTCTTGCGAGCATTCTCTGATAGCGTACTTCATCGTCGCTGATAACAACATCGACGAGAACAAACTTGTCACCGAAAGCCTTCTTGAAAACCTCGATATCTGAGGGAGGACGAATGCCCGAAACAAGGAAGTTGGGGCTGTCTGATTCTTTGATCTTCTTAACGATCATTTCGGGGAAGAAAGTCTGACCGTTAGCAGTCATATATTTCTTTGATGTTGCGTGAAGATTGTCACGTGTAAGCTCAAGACCGTCCTGAGCAGCAAGCTCTCTTACAACGTCACCGATTGAAATCATAGGGAATCCGTAAGTCTTTGCGACATATTCAAGGAAGAAGTCCTTGCCTGTGCCGTTTTTGCCGACAGCAGCTAAAACCATAAGTATTACCTCCAAAAATTTATTAATTAGATTTTACAATATTACCATTCATTTGTCAACGGGAAATGAAATTCAGTTTAACTGATTTTTCGTATTCCGAGGGGGACATACCCGAAATTCTGCGGAATACCGTTGTGAAATACTGCGGAGTGTTGAAGCCGAGTTTTTCCGAAATTTCGGTGAAATTATATTCATTTTCTCTTATCATCTGCTTTGCGGCGTCAACTTTGAGACGCGAAAAATGCTCCATTATGCCGCAATTCATATTGTCTCTGAACAGCCTTTTGATAACGGATGCCGAAATATTGAATTCCTTTTGAATATCGGAAAAAGAAAGGCGTTTGCCGATGTTTTTTTCGAGGTATTCGCAGATTTCAGGCAGAAGAGTGTTGTTGGCGTTGTTTTTTGGTGTTGCAGATTGCTTGTTGCCTCTGATAAGCTGAATCAGCAGCTGCTCCATATAGAGCTGAATCATCTGCTCGCATCCGAAATTGCCTGTTTCGGATTTCTCGAGAACACGTGTGTATGAAGTGCCCAAAGGGGTTGAGAACGCATCTTCTGCTTCGCTGATGATAAGACCCATCAGCCGCCTTTCCTCGGAGGTGCAGTTGATGACAACGCCTGCAATTGACATCAATTCGGGGCAGGTGCAATCAAACGAAAGAATAACGGAATTTGCCGCCTGCGTGCCGTCGCAACGGATTTTATGAAATTCGTTTGGCTTGTGAATATACATCTGCCCTGCAGCCAGAGTCAGCTCCTGCGCACCCGCAGTTATAAAAACACTTTTTTTGTCCGCATAAACGATTTCCCAGAAGTCGTGGAATTCACCCGAATAAGCAAAATCCTTTGTGTATTCAAAATAATGAATGGTGTATATCCCCTCAATGATGAGAGGTTTTTTCAGTTCTGTTCTGATATATTCCAAATCCGTCACCTCTTTTGTCATTATAATACTTTTGAAGACTTTTTTCAACAAAAAAGAGACCGAAATTATAAGATTGACGGCTGTTTTTATAAGATTATCATAAAAAGATGTGCTAAAATAATAAGCGTAAAGTAAAATAGGGGAGGCAGAATTATGATTAAATTCGGAACAGGCGGCTGGAGAGCTGTTATCGGTTATGATTTTATTTGCGATAATATCCGTCTGGTTGCGGAAGGTGTTCTCAGACTTGCAAAAGAGCAAGGCAAAACGGACAAGCCCGTCATTATCGGTCATGACCGCCGTTTTCTTTCAATCGGTGCGGCAAAATGGGTTGCCGAAGTGCTTGCAAAAGGCGGAATAGAGGTCTGGTTTCTCAATCGCTCCGCACCCACTCCGCTGATTATGCACACGGTAAAGGATAAAGATCTTTATTTCGGAATCGAAATAACCGCAAGCCACAATCCCGCAAATTATAACGGGATCAAGCTTTTTGTTGAAGAGGGCAGAGATGCTCCGCTTGAAGTAACTGAAAGACTTGAAAAGATAATAGAAGATATAGATACACCCGTTGAATATGTTGATTTTGATGATGCGGTTGAGCAGGGCAAAATCGTTTATCTTCACAGTCCTTTCAACAAATTCCTTGACGATATCATCGATCTTCTTGATATGAATGCACTGCGCGAAAAAGGCCTCAGAGTTCTTTTTGATGCTATGCACGGCTCGGGTGTGTATCCTCTTCAGGTTATTCTTCATACCGCAAGATGCACGATTGATACAATCAATCTCAACAAGGATGCATATTTCGGCGGACAGATGCCTGCGCCTACCGAGCAGACGCTCAGTATGCTCAGCGATATGGTTATCAAGGGCGACTATGATTTCGGTATTGCCATGGATGGCGATGGCGACCGCCTCGGCATTGTTGATAAAAACGGCAGATACATAGATGCAAACGAAACTCTGTGTATGCTCTATTATTATCTCGTTAAGTACAAAGGCTGGAAGGGTGCTGTTGTCAGAAATCTTGCAACCACGCATATGCTTGATAAGATTGCGGAAAGCTTCGGCGAAAAATGCTACGAAGT
>JAZNFD010000021.1:0-28605 GCA_045588975.1 Acutalibacteraceae bacterium
CTCTACCATCCTTAATTTATCTTTTGTCCCTATAACGAAGTATATCATCACATCCTTTATATATTTTTCTTTTTAAGAATAAATTTCTTATGGTTTTCTTAAGATTCACGTAAGTTTTTATAAATGTGTGATTGAAAAAAGACTTTTTCAATGCTATACTGAAACTGAAGCAAACACATTTAAGGTGAATGGAGATAAAAATGAAAAACAAGATAACAGACAGCGGGTTTTACAAAGCATTTTTTACTATGACACTTACCCTCGCCCTGCAGAATCTGATCGTTTTCGGCGTCAACCTTGCAGACTCGGTCATGATGGGCGCATACAGCGAAACCGCACTCAGCGGCGTCGGAATATGTAACAACATTCAGTTTTTTCTCAATATGGCGGCATCGGGCAATTCGTCGGGTATGACGGTTATCGCCTCTCAGTATTGGGGGCAGAAAGAAACAAAACCCATCCACAAAGTTTCTGCGGTTGCAATGTGGCTCGGAATCATATTCACAATGCTGATTTTTGCCTTTGCAGCAATCGCACCCGAAGCACTCATCCGACTTTTCACGGATAAAGAAGCCGTCATTGAGCAGGCGATGGAGTATCTTGACGTGATAAAGTACACATATTTAATGTATACTTTATCAACGATTCTTCTTGCCATTCTCAGAAGCGTCGAAACAGTTAAAATCGGTTTCTATGTTTCACTCTCATCATTTGCACTCAATATCTTCCTCAACTATTCCCTCATCTACGGTAAATTCGGTGCACCCGAAATGGGAATAAGAGGTGCGGCGGTTGCAACTCTCGTTTCAAGAGCAATTGAGCTTGCTGTGACGGTTGTTTACATACTTGCCGTTGATAAAAAGCTGAATCTGCGAATCCGTGACCTCTTCTTAACAGATAAGCAGATGATCAAAGACTACTTTAAAACAGGTCTGCCCCTTATGATGAGCAGCGTTTCGTGGGGAATTGCAATGAGCATTCAGGGCGCAATCATCGGCAGACTTGTCGAAAGTGCAATTGCCGCAAACAGCATTGCAACAACACTTTTTCAGGTTGCAACGGTTATCTGCTACGCATCGAGCAATGCAGCGTGCGTGCTTATCGGCAAAACAGTCGGTGAGAATATGAGTATGGACATCATAAAACGCCGCAGCAAAGCCCTTCAGCTTATCTTCCTTGCAATCGGCGTTGCATCAAGCGCAATTCTTCTGATTGCAAAAAATCTTATTGTCGGATTTTACAATGCCTCTCCCGAAACGCTTGAAATCACAAATCAGTTTATATGGGTACTCTGCGTTACGGTAATCGGTACGGCATATGAAGCACCCAGCCTTTGCGGAATTGTTTCGGGCGGCGGAGAAACCTCGTTTGTGCTGAAAAACGACATCATTTTTATGTGGCTGATTGTTCTTCCACTGAGCGCATTGAGTGCATTTGTTTTTCACTTCCCCGTGTGGGTAACCTTCGCCTGCCTCAAAGCAGATCAGGTGCTCAAATGTGCCGTTGCGGTTGTGAAGGTCAATAAATTCAACTGGGTGAAGACAGTCACAAGGTAATTTCTGTCCCGAAATCCGCAATGCAACACATTGTAGCGTGACTTTTACGGTCAAATATGAAAGAATATAGTCAAGGAGGTGACCCGCCTATGGCTAAAGTTTCAAAGAACATCAAAAAATTACGCACCGAAAAATCAATGACTCAGGGTGAGCTCGCTGAAAAAATCAATGTCACCAGGCAAACCGTTTCGAGCTGGGAAAACGACCGCACTCAGCCCGGCATTGATATGCTTGAGCTTCTTGCCGAAGCTTTCGGCACGGGAATTGAAGAAATCATCTACGGCGAAAAAAGAAACGTCGGTCTTGAAGCACCCAAACCCGACAGAAGAAAGACAATGAACATTGTTTTTGCAACTCTCGGCTCGCTTCTGACCGCAACAGGTCTTATTATCATAACAGTATATATCTGGGATATGATTCCCGATATCTTCCTTGCTCTGCTGAGCTTTCTTCCTCTCATCGTCGGCGGCACGGTTGCCGCGTGGTCATATGCAAAAAAGAGAAACAGCATCGGCTGGAGCGAAGGCTCGTCCGTAGCGTGGGTTGCGGGTCTTATCGCAACGCTCTGTCTTGTTGTTGCAATGTTCGGCGTTGACATCGATTTTTACACGTCAATAATCGGTCTTGCAGTCCTGACACTCCCGATTGCATTCATAATGAATTCTGTTTTTCCGCTTACGGTTTATTTCGGAATTACAACTTTTTTCATTATGGAAGAAGCATATAATCTAACATTTTTCTCGATGTTTACAGGACTTCTTCTCTTCGCCGCAGGTCTTGTGTTCGTCTTTAAGCAACCCCGCGATGATTACAGACGGAAATATTCAACCTGGCTTGCGATTATTTCCGCTTCAGCTATACTGCTCATCTTCGCAGAAAGAACAACAAATGCAAGCGACGCACCCGTGATTTTCTGCATAATTATCGGTATTCTGGCTGCACTTTATGCAGCAGACAGAGAAGAAAATCCCGCCTATCCGTTCAGATACATCTGCGTGCCTGCCATATCGGCGATAATGTGCGCAATGTGCGTTGAAAGCACGGATTTCATCAGGGGTTACCGTTTTTATACAGACAATCCTGAGCTTCAGTTTCCGGGAATTGCTCCGTTTGCAGCCGCAATAATTATCACCATCGGCGTGATTTTCGGCAAAAAGAGTTTCAAGGGACATCCCGAAAAAACAGCGTTTGTTGTTTTCTCATCGCTGACCGCTTTGCTTTGCGCCGTCAGCGCCACAACCGCTGAATTCTTCGACGAAAAAGATAATGCTGCAATCAATATTATCATCACTCTGTTTTCGCTAGCCGTAAGCATTGCAATAATCGTTTCGGGCATAAGAAAAGCAAAGCTTCTGACGGTCAATTTCGGCCTTATAATGCTCTGCGTGCTTGTTTATATCACGATTTTTGCAGGCAGATTTGAAATTATTTACAGCGGCATCGCCTGCATTGTTATGGGCGGAATCCTGCTCTTCCTCAACTACAGAATGTCCAAGGCATTCAAGGCAAAGGAGGCGGAGAAAAATGCGTAAACTCAGACCCGTTGCAATTCTTCTTGCAATCCAGCTTGTCATTGCTGTTTCGCTTGCGCTTATCAATCCGATAACCGATTATGCAGTCCGCAAATACGGCACCGAATACACCTTCGCCACAAAAGAAGCCTTTATAAATGGTGACTTTTCGGAATATGTTTATATAACCTGTGAGTTAAAATACGGTTTTAACGAAGGCGAATACGGAGACATCCAGGCGGAATACGCAATAATTGATACCGATGATAATTCTCTTGCATATATTTCCGGAATATCCGATACAAAACCCGAAGAGAAAGACTATTTGAATATGGAAGGCTTTGCAATCGGAGCTGTTTCTTGCTACTCTTCAGATGATATAAAGCTCAACAACATCAGCCCGGAAGCCAAAGAAATAATCACCGATATCCTGTTTTATGATAAATTCAACAGTTTTTTTGACGGACACGAAGTAACCGTAAGCATTTCGGTTTACAAAGGACGGACAGTTGCCAACGAATTCTATATTGACGGAATTACAGTAGAGGAATACATAAGGAATCTGAAAGTATGATAAAAATGAATAACGAATTTATAAAAAAACTCCCGACAAGGACACCGCTTAACAAAATTCCTTTCGGCGGTCTTACGTCAAATATGCTCCGAATCCTTGCGATGGCATTTATGATTCTTGACCATCTGTGGGCAAAGGTTGTTCCCGGCAACGACTGGATGACCTATGTCGGTAGACTGACATTCCCGATATTTGCGTTTATGATTTCCGAGGGATTCATCCACACCTCAAACCTCAAAAAATATATTTTCCGACTTCTCGGATTCGCACTCATCTCGGAAATTCCGTTCAATCTTTTCTACGGCGGAAGCTGGTTTTACCCGTACCATCAGAACGTCATGTTCACTCTGCTTTTCGGCCTGCTTGCAATAATACTCATCGACAAAGCGAAAAAGAATCCGAACGCAAAAACAATAGTCAAAACCGTGCTTCTGCTGATTCTTCTCAGCCTTGCATCGTTCATCGGCTTTGTTGACTACGGCTTCTGGGGCTTCCTTACTGTTGTTATGTTCTACCTTTTCAGAAATTTCCCGTTTGCGTGGCTTGCACAGCTTATCGCAATGCTGCTGATGAATCTCATTCTCTTTGAGGGTCAGCAGATTCCCCTTGAAATTTTCGGCACCACACATTTTATTGCAACTCAGGGATTCGCCGTTTTCGCACTCATTCCAATCTGGCTTTACGGCGGTAAAAAAGGTAAATCAAGCAAAATTATGCAGTACGGCTTCTATGCATTTTATCCCGTCCATATGATTCTGATTTATCTTGCGGTTACCTATTTATAAGGAGAAGAATATATGAAATATAAGCGTCTTGTTGTTTCTGTTGCAGTAACTGCACTTGAATTTGTTGTTTTTCTCGTATGGGGACTTAATATGAACGGCGGAGACGAAATGGGATTCGGACTGATTACAACATATTTTCTCTTTCCGATTTCAACTCTTATCCTATCCGCATACCTTGCGCACGAAAACGTTATTTATGTGATACCGTTTACGGTAATTATGTTTGCGGCACAGAATTTTATGCCGTTTTTCGTTTTCGGGTCTTTTGAGGTTGTGCTGATTCTCTGCTTCACGCTGATACCCGCTTTTGTCGGAACACTCATAGGATTCGGAATCAAAAAATTCAAAAAATAACAAAACGGACTGTGCCTTACGGTACAGTCCGTCAACTTTATTTATTCATAAAATCAATCATTCCGTGCCAGTCGTCACGGGAAAAATAGTGTTTGCCTTCTCTGTAGCAAAAGCCTATGTTGCCATCGTTGAGATATTTTCCCACTTTGAGGAAATCTTCATCCTCATAGACAAAGCCCTTTTTGCCGTAAAGCTCGTACACCTCGTTCGATGCGGCACAGAAAAGGAACTCAAGATTCGGGCCCGCCCAGACATCCTCTGCCGCAGATGCGATATGCACCCTTCTCGGCGCAATGAGTGCCGAAAGAAAATGCTGTTCAAACGGTGTTTCATTATCCTTGCCGTAGAAGCTCTTATAGTTTTCGCAGAACCAGAATTCAAAGCGGTCAATAATATTGCCGATTGTTTCGTTACCCTTGCCCTTGCCTCTGTTGAGCGAATCGCCGCTGCAACCCGAACAGTTAGAATGAACGGCAGAAAAACGTGTATCAACCGCACCCGTCAGCAACGCTGTTTTGCCGAGTCTTGAATGGCCGCAAACACAGATATTATCCTTGTCAACCTCATCACGGGTCTGCAAAAAATCCATAACACGCATCGCCGCCCATGCCCACATGGCAATTTTACCGGGTGAATATGCGGTTCTTTCAGCATTTTTATAAATCAAACCTGCAAGTCCGTTTGTGAAATCACCATCATCGCTTGTGACATTCTGATAGCAGAATGATGCGCAAGCAAAGCCGTTGTCGATGATTTCTTCCGTGGGCATATATTTATCGGGAACATCGGGTCTGAAATTGATATGCACAAAGGTTTTGAAACAGTTGCCTTTCTTGGGACAGACGTATGTTACGGGGAATGTAAAGTCCTCACCGTACACCCTCGCGGTTATTTCAAGCTTCATATATGCAGCCTTGTCCGCACAGTATCTGTCACAGTCCTCCTCGACAACTCTGAATGACACCGATTCGGGTTCATCGGGCATATAACCGTATTCGCACTCCTGCATCATTTCCAGAACGAGAGGTCTGATTTTCTCCCATTCTTCAACAGTTTGTGCACGTTTGCCGTTTATTTCAAGCGGTGACGGGATGTTTAACGATTCAAGCATTTTGTTTATCATATTCTCACCTGAAATGGTTTATTCTTGATTTATGCACCTGATGGTGCATACGGGTCGTCGGGGACACCGACCCCTACCCATATATTTTTTGAGCCGCAGTGACGGAATTATAGATATCAAAATTCAACAAGCCTTTTTCTGTTTTTGCGTTAAGATTGATGAGATGAATTTTTGTTGATGTGGTGAAAAAGCAAAGGCAATACGAGGTATTGACGAGCATTTTGAACCTCAGCAACGGAAATTCAGCCGTCAAGATAACGCAAAAAATAAAAGGCAGGGGTATAATATACCTCTGCCGCTTTATTTTGACTTATGCTTCCTTAACTACCTGCTTGCCGTTATAGTAACCGCACTCGGGGCAAAGTCTGTGAGATCTCTTGTACTCACCGCAGTTTGAGCACTTTTCAAGCTGGGGAGCAGACATCTTCCATACGTTTGAACGTCTCTTATCTCTTCTTGCCTTTGAAACTCTTCTCTTGGGTACTGCCATGCCTAAGCACCTCCTTAACTAATGTGCTTTTATTAAACCGTCAGGTTTTTTCCTAATTATCCAAAAGCTGCATAAGCGCCGCCAATCTGGGGTCAACTTCTTTTTCGCAGCTGCATGAACCTGTGTTAAGATCCTTACCGCACTTCGGACAGATGCCCTGACAATCCTCATCGCAAAGAAACTTTGCAGGGAGTTCAAGGAAAATATCCTCGGTTATAAGCGGATCCAAATCAAAACGAAGCTCATTGACAAGCAGAAGCTCGTCATTCTTTTCATCGTTAAGATGCGTAACAAGGGTGTGAAAAATATGAATCTCAAGCGGAACATTAATCGGCTTTGCACAACGGTCGCAATCCATATCAAGAACGAAATCTGCTTTTGCACGCAGTTCAACTATTCCCGTGTAATTTCCCGCAGAACCGCTGACCTTTACCGGAGTGGTGAAAGGCTTTGCACCGCTGAGCTCACAATCAGACAAATCAAGCTCAAAGCTGAATTCTCTGACCATTCCCTCGTTATTAAAGATAGGCTCTAAATCCAATATCATAAATTTTCACCTAAAAATCACGCAGAAAATATTATAAAGGTGTTTGCGCAATTTGTCAACTAAATTTTTGATTTAAATTCAGATTTTTTCGCAAAAATCGAAAATTCGAGCAGGAAGATCGCTTTCATCACATGAAATTGTGAATGTAATATCCTGTTCAGCATTTTTGCTGAGCACAGAAACCTTCTCAAGGAAGTTTGCGAGTGCTTCATAATCTCTGCCGCCGATTTTGAGAGTTGCATCAACAAGGATATCGGTGATATCGTGGTCACCTGCAACAAGACCGCAAAGGAAGCCGTAGAATGCATCGTAGCCGCTTACATTATAGTGGTCTGTTTCAACGAGTCTTGCTCTGTAGTTAACATTATAAGTCAAGAGTCTTTCTTTCTCAACGCAAACAACATTGCCGTTTGACTTTTCAACTGCACCGTTTACGAGTTCGATAAGTCTCTTTGTTTTTCCTGCGCCTTTGTTACCAATAATAAGATAGATCATTTTAAATATCCTCCTGTGTTTTATTTAAGTCTTGCTTCAAGCTCTTCCTTCTGAGCCTCATAACCGGGCTTTCCGAGAAGAGCGAACATATTCTTTTTATAGCTTTCTACGCCGGGCTGGTCAAAGGGATTAACACCGAGAATGTAACCCGAAAGACCGCAAGCCTTTTCGAAGAAATAAATCAACCAACCAAGATGATATTCATCCTGCTTGTCAATTTCAATAAGAATGTTGGGAACATCGCCGTCCGAATGAGCGAGAACTGTTCCCGCAAAAGCCTTGCTGTTGACATAATGAACTGTTTTGCCTGCAACGAAGTTGAGACCGTCGCCGTTGATATCGTCAAATTCGATTTCAACATCGTTCTGAGGTTCGTTAACCCACATGACTGTTTCAAACAGCTTGCGTTCGCCTTCCTGAATATACTGACCGAGCGAATGAAGGTCGGTTGAGAAGATGGCCGATGCAGGAAAAAGTCCCTTGCCGTCTTTTCCTTCGCTTTCGCCGAAAAGCTGCTTGAACCATTCGCACCACATTGTCATTGAAGGCTCATAAGCTGCGAGCATCTCAATTGACTTGCCGTTGCGGTAAAGAAGATTTCTTATTGCCGCATATTTATAGCAATCGTTGGTTGTCACATCGTCTTTTGAATAAGCTTCTCTTGCGTCTGCGGCACCCTGCATAAGAGCATCAATATCGATTCCCGCAACAGCAATGGGAAGCAGTCCGACTGCGGTAAGCACGGAATATCTTCCGCCTACATCGTCGGGTACAACAAAGGTTTTGTAGCCTTCATTGTCTGCAAGTGCCTTGAGAGCACCCTTTGCCTTGTCTGTTGTAACGTAAATTCTCTTTGCTGCTTCTTCCTTGCCGTACTTATCTTCAAGAAGTTTCTTGAAAATACGGAAAGCAATTGCAGGCTCGGTAGTAGTACCCGATTTTGAGATAACGTTAACCGAAAAATCCTTACCTTCAACAAGCTTCATAAGTTCCGCAACAGATGAAGAGCTGATTGTGTTGCCGCCGTAGTAAATATCGGGGGTATCTTTTTTGATAAGGTTGTAATTGTTTGATTTGATAAATTCGATTACTGCTCTTGCACCGAGATATGATCCGCCGATACCGAGAACGATAAGCACCTCGGAATCTTTTTTGATTTTTTCGGCGCATTCCTTGATTTCTGCGAATTCTGTTTTGTCGTAATTAACGGGAAGGTCAATCCAGCCGAGAAAATCGCTGCCTGCGCCCATTCCCTCATGAAGCATTGCGTGTGCCTTTGAAACCTCAGGCTGCATTGCTTCAAGCTTCTCTCCGCACGCAAAATCACCCGCGTACCTGAGATTGAGTTTGATCGCCATGTGTCTGTACACCCCACTATAAAATGCCTAATTGAGTTTATTTAATATATTTTACCCTATAAAAGCATTCTTTGCAACACCTAAAAGCAAAATAATATAAAAATTTTTTCGTAAGTGTGTTTTTTTATATCATACATTTATTTATATATATAGTTTAGCATAATTTCACGGCAAATGCAAACAGGATTTGTAACCCGAATTGCTAAACGGTAATATATTATAATTAGCGAATGAAACGGAGGTTTTATTTATGGACAAAAGAGAACTTGAAAAACTGATGGATAAATATAAGCAGGAGATGCTTGAATTCCAAAGAAAAAACAATCTTTCGGGTTATTCCTCAACAGTAAACCCCGATGACGAACGTGAAACAAGAATGGACGAAGCTTTAAGAAACAACACACCTTTTGAACGTGACCGAAGCAATCCTCTTCCCAATCCGGAAATATCCGTAACGCAGGAACCCGAAGAGCCTCATACCGTTGCCGCTCAGGCCCCCGTAAGGGAAACCGAACTTCCCGGATACACCTCTCCCGATGTTGAACGTACACTTCGCAGAAGCTGCGAAAATCTTCCCGACAATGCAACCAATGAGCAGAAGGCAAGATGCCGCAGCATCAACGATTTCCTTGCAGCAAACACCGAAAGCGGTTCTCTCAAGGTAGAGGCGTTTGCGTCTGACAGAGCTTTCGGTATACCAAGCGCAAGGGTGATGGTTTTTCTTGAACTGCCCGGAGGCAACACCGCGGTATTCGACGGGTTGACTGATATTAACGGCTCAACGGAAAGCATACGCCTCCCCGCACCGCCGAAGTCACTTTCACAGGCTCCGCAGACGGGTGCAAACCCCAGACTGCCGTATGCTGTTTACTCAGTATATGTTGAGCATCCCGACTTTGTCAGATCCGTTTTCACAAACGTACCCGTGTTTTCGGGCATAGAATCAATTCAGCCCGTAAGAATGCTTGCAAAAGCTGCAGGCCTTGAAGAACCCGAACCCATTGTTGTTGACGAAACAACACTCAACACATTAAGGAATGAGGCGAGATAAAATGGCTGTGACACCCGTTATACCCGACTATATAACCGTTCATCTCGGAACTCCGAATTCCAATGCAAGGAATGTGCGAGTTCCGTTCACGGACTATATCAAAAATGTTGCATCGAGTGAAATTTATCCCTCGTGGCCCGAAAGCGCAATCAGAGCAAACATCTACGCCCAGGTTTCTTTTGCACTTAACAGAATTTTTACCGAATATTACCGCAGCAGAGGTTATAATTTCGATATAACAAATTCCACATCCTATGACCAGGCATATGTTGACGGCAGAGATATTTTTTCGAATGTTTCGAGAATTGTTGATGAACTTTTCAACGATTATGTGACCAAGGGCAACCAGATTCAGCCGTATTTCACCGAATACTGTGACGGCAGAAGCGTAACCTGCCGCGGACTTTCTCAATGGGGAACGGTCACTCTCGCAAACCAGGGCAGAACTCCCTATCAGATTCTGCAGAATTATTACGGCAATGACGTCAACATAGTGCGCAATGCACCCGTCAAAAATGTTTCCGAATCTTATCCCGGCAGACTGCTGAGAATCGGTTCTTACGGCGGCGAGGATATCCGTACAATTCAGCAACAGCTCAACAGAATCAGGCAGAATTATCCCGCAATCCCGAGAATCCCCGACCCAAACGGATTTTTCGATTCTGCAACACGCGCGGCTGTAATAAAATTCCAGCAGATATTCAATCTCACTCCCGACGGAATAGTCGGCAAGGCAACGTGGTACAAAATCAAGCAGATTTATAATGCCGTCAAAAAGCTGTCCGAACTTTATTCCGAGGGAATAACCATAACCGAGGTTGAAAGAATATTCAGCGAGGTTATCCGCAGAGGCGACAGAGGCCGCGATGTGAGAACGATTCAGTATTTCCTCAATTTTCTCGGATTTTTCAATGACAGACTGCCGCAGATTACGGTTGACGGAATCTTCGGACCCGCAACGGAAAACGCCGTGCGGACATTCCAGAGTGAATACGGACTTACGGTTGACGGCATAGTCGGCAGAGCCACCTGGAATGCAATACTCGACGCCTATAACAGCACACTCAACTCCTTGCCCGATGAATACCGTTCATATTCATCTCTTCTTTATCCCGGCTACACACTCACCACAGGCTCAAGCGGAAATGTTGTAACTCAGATTCAGACATTTCTCCGCACGATTGCGCAGAATAATAATGCCGTGCCTCTGATTACCGTTGACGGTGTGTACGGCAATCAGACAAGGGATGCAGTCATTGCGGTGCAAAGGCTGGCAGGCATCGAACAGACGGGCGCAGTCGGTCCGCTGACATGGAATGCGATTGTTAATCTTTATAATGAATACAGATAATATTATTGAAAATAATAAATATATCATAATATAAAGGAAGATGGGAATGGAGAAAACCTTTTCGGCGGAGTATACATCAAACATCAACTTGCTTGACAGCGAACTCAGGCTGAGCGCAAGCTTTGATGTTGTCGGAAGAGAAATAAAGATTAACAAACGCAATGCAAAGCTCTATTTCATTGACGGCTTCTGCAAGGATGAAATTATGGTCAAAATTATGACCTATTTTATGAATGCGGAAGAAAAGGAAATGAATTCGCTTAAAACCACGAGGGAATTTGCCAACAAATATGTCCCCTACGTTGAAACGGATATCCTCGCAAAGGTCAGCGATTTTGTGAACGCCGTTCTTTCGGGCGCAATCGGTATGATTGTTGAAGGCTACCCCGAAGCAATTATGATTGATGCACGAACCTACCCCGTGCGTTCCGTAGGTGAACCCGAAAACGACAGAGTTCTCAGAGGACCGCACGACGGCTTTGTTGAAACTCTTGTGTTCAACACCGCTCTGATACGCCGAAGAATCCGCGACACAAATCTTACTATGGAGATTCATTCCGTCGGCAAAAAATCAAAGACAGATATTGTTATCTGCTTTATGCAAGGAAGGGTCAACGAAAAAATGCTGAATGCCCTGCGCAAAAAGCTCGATTCGGTTTCCGTTAATTCTCTGTCGATGAGTCAGCAAAGTCTTATCGACTGCCTGGTGCCGAAGCAATGGCTAAACCCGTTTCCGAAGGTCAGATATACCGAAAGACCCGATGCCGTTGCGGCAAGCGTGCTTGAAGGCAGTATGGTTGTTATTACCGACAAC
This sequence comes from Acutalibacteraceae bacterium, assembly GCA_045588975.1. Lineage (GTDB taxonomy): Bacteria > Bacillota > Clostridia > Oscillospirales > Acutalibacteraceae > CAG-177. The sequence continues at coordinate 12,010 of JAZNFD010000021.1, forward strand.
TCCCCTGCCGCTATGATAATTCCGTCGGGCATTTTCGATTTTCTTCAGGACACCAATGACTACTATATGTCCCCCGTTATCGGCTCATACATGAGAATAATCCGTATGTTTATTTTCGCAATGACGATGCTGCTTATTCCGATCTGGCTTCTTCTGATTCAGAATCCCGATTACATTCCCGAATGGCTGAATTTTATCAAAATCGAAGAAGAATACACACTTCCGATTGTGGCTCAGCTGTTCATAGTTGAGGTTGTTATTGATGCAATAAAACTCGCTTCAATCAACACTCCGCAGTCGCTCAGCGGCTCATTCGGCGTTATCGGTGCACTCGTTCTGGGCGAATTTGCCGTTTCGGCAGGGTGGTTTGTGCCCGAGGTTGTGCTTTATATGGCGTTTGTTGCGCTCACAAACTTCACCCAACCCAGCTTTGAACTCGGCTATGCATTCAAGCTTTTCCGCATGATGCTTATTGCATTGATTGCCCTCTTTAATATTTGGGGATTTGTTGCGGGTATCCTGATTATCGTTACGGAAATTGCAACAACAAAAACCGTTACGGGTCAATGCTATCTCTTCCCTCTTATTCCTTTCAACGGCTCGTCACTCCTCAGTCTGCTTCTGAGACGACCGCTCAGTAACAAGAACAACTGAAAAACGGCGGCTTGAAACCAAGCCGCCGCATAAAAGTGTCATATTTTTCCTATGCAGAAGTCACCGTCAACCGCGGTGATTTCTGCTTTTATTATGCCGTGAATTTCGTACTCGCAAGGAATTTTCACGGGAGTATAATTTGCGGTATAGCCCTGAACAAAACCGTCGTGATGTTCCTCCACAAGCACTTCAAGAGTTTTGCCGATCTGACTTTTAAGAAATTCGTTTCTTATTTCATCTGCGGCAGCTGTCATTGTTGCTGCTCTTTTTTCTTTTTCACACTTTTCAATCTGATCGGGCATCTTCGCCGCAGGTGTGCCGGGTCTTATTGAATAAGGGAAAACGTGAACTTTTTCGAATCCGACTTTTTTCACAAATTCCATTGATATCTTGAAATCCTCTGCTGTTTCACCGGGGAAGCCTACCATAACGTCGGTTGTGATTGTTGTGCCGTCAAACGATTCTCTGAGCTTTTTGCACAATGTATAGTATTCATCGCTGTCGTAATGACGGTTCATCCTCTTAAGAGTCGCATCACATCCGCTCTGGAGTGAAATGTGAAACTGAGGACAGAATTCAGGAATTTCCGCAAGTCCTCCGATGATTTCATCTGTTATATGGTCGGGTTCAAGAGAGCCGAGACGCACTCTTTTTATACCGTCAAAAGATGCCGCAATTCTGACCGCATCAACGATGTTTTTATCTGTTCCGAGGCCGTATGCGGAAAGATTGATGCCGACAAGAACTATCTCCGAAAAACCGTTTTTTTCAAGCTCGGCAATTTCTTTTTTTAGCTCGTCGAGCGGCTTCGAACGCACTCTTCCCCTTGCATAAGGAATGATGCAATAGGAACAAAAACGGTTGCACCCATCCTCAATTTTGACATTTGCCCTTGTCCTTTCACGGAATGAAGTTATGGTGTCGCCTGCGAATTCATCGCCCGTTTTATGAACATCAACGGCAAAAATTCTGCCGCTCCCGTTAACATATTGCATTATATAATCGTGAAGAAAACGGTTGCTTTTATTGCCGATAACTATGTCAGCTTCATCAAGTTTTTCACCGTATTCGGGGAATGCCTGAGTCATGCATCCCGTAAGCACAACTATGCTTTCAAGGTGTTGTTTTTTGAATCTGCGCACCGCCTGACGGGTTTTGCGGTCGCTTTCGGCGGTAACGGTGCAGGAATTTATAACGTAAACATCCGCGTCATCCGAATGGTCGGTGATAATAAAACCGTGCCTTTCGAGATTCTGCGCCATAGCCTGCGATTCATATTGATTAACTTTGCATCCGAGAGTATAAAAAGCGACTTTCATTGGCTTCTCCTTTTATTATTAACTTCTCACATTATATCAAAAAAATTTGTGATAATCAATCATATTTATTTCATATATTTTTTTGAAGGGAGAGATAATATGAATTTTTTGCGCAAATATTTTCTGACGGTGTTACTTTCCGTTGCTATTATTTCAAATTTCTGCGTTTTCTCTTATGCCGATGAATCTGCACCGCCCGTTGAAATCAAAGCGAAAGCCGCCGTGCTGATGGATGCATCAACAGGTAAAGTTCTTATGAAATTTAATGAAAATGAGAAACTTTATCCCGCATCCGTCACCAAAATTATGCCTCTTTTGCTTGTTACGGAGGCGATCGACAGCGGTAAAATCGCGCTCAGCGATGTTGTTACCGTTTCCGGAAGTGCGGCTTCAAAGGGCGGCTCACAAATCTGGCTGAAAGAAGGCGAGCAAATGACGGTTGATGATTTACCCAAGGCTACCGCCGTTTACAGCGCAAACGATGCCTGCACCGCACTCGGAGAATACATTGCAGGAAGCGATGAAGCATTTGTAAAGATGCTGAACGAGCGTGCCGCAGAGCTCGGAATGAAAAACACACATTTTGAAAACTGCACGGGCCTTGATGACACAACGGAAAATCATTTAACCACGGCACTTGATGTTGCGATAATGTCAAGAGAACTTCTCAAGCACGAATTAATCACAAACTACACAACAATCTGGATGGATTCGCTCCGTGAGGGTCAAACCGAGCTTGTCAACACAAATAAGCTTGTTCGATTCTACGAAGGCACAACGGGGCTGAAAACGGGCACTACCTCCAAGGCGGGATGCTGTGTTTCCGCAAGCGCTCTGCGTGACGGCACACATCTTATTGCGGTTGTTATGGGAAGTGAAAACAGCAGCGACCGCTTTGAAACCGCAAAAGCGATGCTGAACTGGGGATTTGCCAACTTTTCAACGGTAACACCCGAAACCGACACTTCTCTTATCCCCGATGTCGGAGTTATCAACGGCGTTGTTGAATCCATCAAGCCGAAAATTCCGATTCCTGGATCATTTCTTATTGAAAAAGGCAGAGAATCAGAAATCACGCAGACCATTGATGTTGCGGTTGACGTTGCCGCACCTGTTGAGCAGGGTCAGATTCTCGGCACGGTTACATTCCGACTCGGCGATGATATTCTCGGAGAATATAACATAACCGCACCCGATAAAATCGAACCGCTGACATTCGGAATTGTGTTTATGAGAATTATAGCATCCTTTGCAAAATAAACCGAACCCCTCGGTTAAACCGAGGGGTTCAATTTATTCAAGGAATCAGTCTTCCTTTTTTCTTCTTGTGATTACATATGCTGCAGCAGCTGCACCTGAGATAACTGCGAATGCTGCTACACCTGCAAATGAACCTGTGTCGGGAATCACAACATCAACATCTGAGCCGACATCTTCCCAGGTTGCTTCAAAGACGAGGTCTGTGTTGCCCATCTTCTCGGGAACTTCGGGATTCCATCCGGCAAATTCTGCGCCGTCCTTAGCGGGATCTGCGGGAACGGGAATCTTTGTTCCTTCAACAACCTTGTAAACCTTATAAACTTCACCGTCAACCATAAATGTTACGGTATGAGTATGCTTGATAAGGTGAACTGCACCAACGATAACGATGATGCCGCCGATGATTGAAGCGCCGGTGATGATTGCTGTGTTAACACCGATTACGGTGCCGACAACGATACCTGAAACAACTGTTCCGCCGACTACAAGACCGACAAAAGTCTTGTCGATTTCCCACTGAGCTACAAACTCAACGTTTTCACCGGGCATTGTTGCGGGAACTTCAGGCTCCCAACCAACAAATACAAAGCCGAACTTTGTGGGATTTGCAGGAACAGGAATTACATCACCTTCTTCAAGAACGTGGAGATCGTAAGTCTTGCCGTCAACAACGAATCTTGCGGTAAACTTTTCACCGCCTACAGGAGCTGATACCCACTTTGCTGTGTAGGTAAGGTCATGAGCGGGCATTGTTGTAACAACTGCGGGTTCCCAACCTGCAAAGATATATCCTTCCTTAGCGGGATCTGCAGGAACAGGAACTTCTGATGCAAACTTAACATCAGTATATTCCTTGTAAACATTACCTGCATCAAGGAGGTATGTTACCTTGTAGCTGTTGATTTCAAGGTTTGCATATGCATCGATGTCTTCCGTACCCATTGTTTCGGGAAGAGGATTGCCATCCTTATCGGTCCAACCCTTGAATGTGAAGCCTTCAACCTCAACTGTGGGATGATCAAGTGCATCGCCTTCCTTGAAGGTCTTTGTTGTGTAAGGCTCTGCAACGCCGCCTTCTCCCTTAACAAGGAAGTAGTTGACCTTGTGTGATTCGGGCTCGGGAATTACTTCTTTCCATGTTGCCTTAACTGTGAGGTCTGAAGCGGGCATCTTGCCGTCTTCGGGAAGGCCTTCCCAACCTGTGAACTCATAACCGTCTCTTGTGGGAACGGGAAGGTCACCGATTGCTTCGCCTTCTGCAAGCTCTTTTTCAACTGAAGTGCTGCCGTCTGCGAAAGCACCGCCGTTTGCATCTGCTACGAAATCAAATGTTTCAACACCGGGTACTGCTTCCCAGATTGCCTTAACAGTAAGGTTGTTTGCTGGCATCTTCTTGGGAAGTTCAGGCTCCCAACCCTTGAATGTGAAGCCTTCTCTTGTGGGAGCTGCAGGCTCTGTTACATCTGCATTATATTTATATGTTGCAGAGGGAACTTCGCTGCCGCCGTTTGAATCAAATGTGATTGTGTATTCGTTGACTTTCCAGTCTGCCGCGCCTTCAATGGGTCCGTCGGGCATTGTGTCGGGAATGGGATTACCATTCTTATCGACCCAACCTATGAATGTGTGACCTTCCTTCTGAGGAGCATCGGGAAGAATATCATCAAGATCTGTGCCGTACTCAACGCCGTCCTTTACGAACTGCTCTGAACCGTCGCTGAATTCACCGCCGTTAGCATCAAGAACAACATCGTTCTTGTTGATTGACCAGTGACCTGTGACAATTGCGTTGCTTTCGGGCATTGTGAATGATGTTACGATTGCGCCGTTATAATACCAGCCGTCGAATGTGTAACCCTTTGCTGAGGGAACAGCTTCAACTGTTACGGTTTCGCCTGCCTTAACATTAACGGGAGCGGGAATTGTTGCACCTGCGGGTGCGTTACCATCGAATGTGTAAATAACTGTATAGATCTTTTCATCAACCTTGTTTTCAATCCATACACCTTCGAGAGTAACGTCTGCTGAAGGCATTGTGAAGGTTGTTACGATTGTGCCGTTATAATACCAACCGCTGAATGTGTAGCCTTCAAGAGCAGGTACTGTTGCAACTGTTACCGTTGCACCTTCTGTTACCTGTGTTGCTGCAGGAAGTGCGGGTGCATTTTCGGGAATTACTTCACCGATATATGCATAATCGAGAGTATAGTCTGTGGGAACGATTTCTTTCCAGATTGCTGTAAGCTCTGTGTTGCCTTCGGGCATTGTGAATGCATCGCCGATGCCGTATTCGTTGCCGTCCTTATCCTGCCAGCATACAAATTCATAGCCTGTACGCTCGGTCTTGGGAAGGTTGATTACTGCGCCGGGAAGGAGAGTCTTGTCAGCAACTGCTGAACCGCCGTCTGTGTTGAATGAAAGTGTGTATGCAGTGGGCTCAACTGCAATTGCTTCATAGATAGCATAGAGCGTTGTTGCCTCGTTGGGCATACGGAAATTGTAGTTTGCGGGATATGAAGCACCCTTGCCGTCAGCCTGAGTGTTCCAACCCTTGAACTCATAACCATCAACATCGCCAAGGTCTGCAAGCTTAAATGCTTCGCCTGCCTTGAGCTCTGTTGCACCGGGAAGTGCGGGAGCATTCGCAGGTGCACTGTCACCGTATGCAAAGCTGAGTGCGTACTTGGGAGCCTCGGTTGTTGTAGGCTCTGTTGTGGGTTCTGTTGAAGGTTCTGTGGGATCTGTTACGGGAGGTACAGTGGGCTGCTCGCCGTCCTTTGACCACTTGGCTGTGAATGTCATATCGCCCTTAACTACATACATATAGTTTGCAGGATACTTGACGCCGCTTTCATCATACCAGTAATCAAAAGTATAACCTTCGAGTGCAAGTGTGGGAAGCATATATGCATCGCCTGACTTGACATCTACGGGATCAAGATCTGTTGCGCCTTCAGGTGCACCGTCTTCATATTCAAAGCGGAGTGTATAAGTAGGAGCAGTTGTGGGAGCAGCTGTTGTGATTTCACGGTCCCACTTAGCTTCGAGCTCTACATCCCATTCGGGCATTGTGTAAACTGTGCCTGCGGGATAAGTGTCTGTACCGTCTGACCAACCTCTGAGAACGAATCCGTCCTTGGTTGATGCGGGAAGTCTGTATTCGGTGCCTGCTTCAAGAAGAATATCTTCTACTTCGCTGCCGCCGTTTTCATTGAATGTAAGGTTATATTCAACAATCTGTTCCCAGGTTGCTACAAGCTCTGCATCACCTTCGGGCATTATGAATGATGTGCCGGGAGCATAGGTTTCTCCGTCATATGTCCAGCCTGTGAATCTGTAGCCTTCAAGTGAGGGAAGAGCCTTGACTGTTGTTTCTTCGCCTTCGACAAGCTCTTCGGATGAGGGAAGTGCGGGAAGGCCTGCTTCATCAACATCATATGTATAGCTGAGTGTGAAGAGTTCGTTGAAGATGGGTTCAAGAACAAGTTCGCTTGCGGGCATCTTGCCGTCTGCAGGCATGTTGTTCCAACCGCCGAATCTGTAGCCATCCTTTTCGGGATTTGCCTTTGTAAGAGCGGGAACCGATTCTCCTTCAGCTGCACTGCCTGAATCATACTCGTTGCCTGAAGCATCAAGATATGTTACTGTATAAAGCTTTGTGAAGTCTGCAGTGAGAGTTACATCATTGCCGGGCATTGTGAATGTTGCGCCGGGTTTGAAGAGGTTGCCTTCTGCATCCATCCAACCGTTGAATCTGTAACCGTCCTTGCTGAGCGTGGGAACGATGTAATCCTTGCCTTCGGGAAGCTCGGGATCAACCGCAACGGGAGTGCCGCCGTCTTCTTCGAAAGTAAGCTTATATTTGAGTTCTTCCCAGATTGCCTTGTAGGTTTCATCTGAATCAAGAGCAAGTTCTGTGCCGGGAGCAAATTCATTACCTTCGCTGTCTGCCCAACCGACAAGCTTGAAGCCTTCCTTGGTTATATCATCTTCTGTGGGAAGAACGATCTTTGAACCGTGGTAACCGTCAACTTTTGCGTCGTTTTCATCGGCAAATGTGCCGCCCATACCGTCAAATTCTGCTGTTCTTACTGCAAGCTTGAAGTATGCAACAAGGGCATTGTCTGCACCTTCTGCAAGAGTTACCTCAAGAACGTTATTTGCATTTTCTGCATCGGGAACTACGCTGTTGTTGCTGATAAGTGTTGTGTAGGGAATACGTACATCAGCTGTTGAATTTGTATCATCTGTGATTTCAACAACAGTGCCATCCTCGCCGGTCTTGTTGATGACTGCACCCTCGATAAATTCGGTTGTGCCGTCTGCATTAAGAATCTCAATCATCGGAGTGATTGTGTAAGCAATGTTACCGGGGATAACTGCTTCCCACTGTGCGTAGAAGTCCATATCCTTTGCAGGCATTTCTTCGGGGATTGAGGGAAGCCATGTGTAATTATAGTCACCGTCGTTTCTTACGGGAACAGGAGGAACGATAGCCTGACCTGCTTCGAAAGTAACTTCGATTTTATCTGTGGGTTCACCGTTTTCGTCTGTGAAGGAACCGCCGTTTGCATAGAATGTTGCGGTGTATGTGGGAGTTACCACATCTTCCCAGACTGCCTTGAGGTTAAGGCTCTCGGCAGGCATTGTCATTGTCTGAAGCTCGCCGGGAGCATAGATAACTTTTTCTGTTGCATCGTTTGCATCTGCCCAACCCTTGAATGTCTTTTCATCTGTGGGCCATTCGGGATCTGCGGGAACGATTTTTGAAAGGTCTGAACCGAATTCGATTTCATCCTCTGCAAAGAGTGCTTCGCCATCTGCAAATGCACCGCCGTTTGCATTGAGAGTCACAACATACTTGTTAGCAGTCCACTGTGCCTCGAGAGTTACATCGCTTGCAGGCATTACGAATACTGTGGGAGCTTCTGCATCAGCAGGATTATTATAAACCTTGCCGTCTGCACTGCTCAGCCAACCTGCAAATGTGTGGCCTTCCTTCTGAAGTGCAAGTCCGTCACGGACACTTACGGTTTCATCAGTCTTGACCTTTTCAATTTCATCGACGAGAATATCGCCGTTCTTATATATTACATTATAAGATATAGCGCGCCACTCTGCGTAATAATCTGTGCTTTCTGCAGGAAGTGTATCGGGAAGCTCTACACGGTTTCCGTCCTTATCAGTCCAACCGAGGAAATCATAACCGTCCTTTTTGGGTGCATCAGGCTTGGTGTACTTTTCATCGCATTTGCCTGTAATGGGATCGATGGGAGTTGCACCGTCACCGGTGATGAATGAAACGGTTACTTCATTGGGTGTGAATACAGCATAGAACTTCTTGCCGTCTGTGCTGTCCATCTTGCCAAGGTCTGCATCGGGAGCTTCCGCATCAGGATTTACTGACCAGCCCTGGAACTGATAGCCTGCTTTTTCGGGATTCTTTTCAGGAGCAACGATTTCATCGCCGTAGGTTGTGGGAACTGTTGCGAAAGGCTCTTCATCATCTGCATCCTTATAGAAGTTTGCGTTATGAATATTTGCACCGTCTCTTATAGGTTCAAACTCTGTGTCGCCTGTAATGGTGTAGGGGAAGGAAACGGGATCGCCGCCCTTGATCTGCCATACTGTATCTGCATAACCTTCGGGAATATCAACTGCTTCGAAAATCTCGCCAAACTCATATCCGTCTGATGAATCGATGATGTTTCCGTCGCTGTCGTAGAATGTGACCTCATATGTTTTATCCTGTACGTCTCCGCTCAGGTTGTACATAGCATTGAAGGTCAGATTAATGGTTGCTGTTGCGGGGATATCTGCATCCCAGTCAACGAATTCATATCCGGGCATTGTGGGGATTTCGGGTTTTATTGTTGCTTCGCCGTACTTATAAGCATATCTCATTGTTCTCTCGCCGTTGGGGAAGGTCGCGCCCTCACCGGCATCGAAAAGATAAACAACCTGATACGGAGTAGATACAGCAGCTACGATATCGTGCGCAGGCATCTTTTCAGGCATTGTTGCAATGGGATTGCCTTCGCCGTCAGTTATCGTGAATGTATACTCACTTGTGGGCAATGAGTCAAACTCCGGAATCTTTTCATCGAAGTAAACAAGCTCTGTTTCTTCGTGTGAACCGCTGGCATCTTCATATTTATAAGTTAATTTATACTGATTTCTTGCATAATAAGCTTTAAGCACGGAGGGATTTTCGGGATCTGCTTCTACGATAATGCTTTCTGAACTCTTTTCGGGAGTCTTGCTCATTTCTTCATTCTGATTGTTGTCAAGAGTGAAACCTTCTCTTGCAACAGCCTGAAGAGAAACTGACGAACCTGCTTCTGCGTAGAATGAGTCAGTCTGGGTTGCTTCTGCGGGGTAGTTGCCGTTTGTATCCATCAGATAAGTTTTAACCTGATATTCTGCACGGCCGCTGTTATCCCAGAGAGCGTAAAGGGTGTAACCCTCGTGTTCAAACTTTGTGTTGGGCTCGTCCACAGCAAGAGTTTCAAGAATCTTTGTTGTTACATTGAAACCGTAACCCTGAAGTGTTGTTGCATCCTTGCTCCTGAGATCGAGAGCTGCAACCATTGCCTCTGTGAGAGCATCTCCTGCTTTTGCATCGGGGAACTCGTCCTTGTTGAGGAAACCGATGTTGTTGGAATTGAGCTTCCAGCCAAGATCTGCGATATCCGCATTGCTCATATTGCTGAAATCAATTGCTCTGAGAATGTCTTCCGTAATAAGAGCACCCTTGGAAGTTTTGATTTTTGACCAGCCAAGGAGCTTGTGGCCTGCTCTTGAAACTTCATTTTCTTTCTCGGCAACAGCGCTTTCGATTGAAGAACCGATAATTCCCTTGATATCAGCAGTTGTTGCTTCGTCTGCAAATGCGCCGCCGTTTGCATCAAGAAGAATTTCACCGGTTGTTGTGATCCAGCCGATATTAGTGATGAAGTTCTTATCGGAAATTTCCCATCCGTTACCCATCGCAACTTCATCGAAAGGTGCAGCTCCGTATACACCTTTCTGAACATCAACAACAGATGATGTTACGCCGAGTGCATATGTTTCTTTTGTACCTCTGAGGTTGGCAGGAATCTCTGCTTCACCTCTGTTATCAACCGTATTTGTTACACCATTATTTTTGACGGTGAAATAGAACTCATCGTACCAGTTGTCGTTTTCATCTGTAAGCATAACGGTCTGTGTAATTGTAGTCGGATCAAAAGAAACATTGCTGTAGATAAGATCCTTGCCGTCATACTCATTTGCAGAAAGGATTCCTTTTGAAATGAGGTAGCTGAACGGAGTGTATTCCGAAGGCTCGGGTCTGTATGTTTTCTTTGAAGTAAGTTTACCCTGCTGCACAACACCGCCCTTAGCGACAGCAACATAGTTTTTCTGATCGGTAGTCGGTGATTGTACATTTGATTTGTTCTGGGGGAAACTTTCGGGATTTTCAAGCTTGCTGACATCGTTTGATGCTTTGATTGCGTCAAAGAAGTCTGAATCAAAAACAAGCGATGAAGTGATACCGTAAGTAGCATAGTTTGTTGAAAGATAAACTCTTGCTTTTACGTATTCACCGGGGGCAGCGGTAGTGGTTTCAACCCATTCTGCAGGGAGTGCGTTGCCCTCTGAGTCTGTCTTACCGCGGTTTTTGTTTCTGAAAAACTTAACGGTAAATGTTACGGATTCATCACCCGCGTCGGGTTCTCCGACAGCCGCAGCGGAAGCCGCAACCGACATCGAACTGAAAATCATTACTATTGCAAGAAGCAAAGCTAATGATTTCTTCAAATGTTTCATAAGCATTTTTCCTCCTTAATGCTTGAAAGCCGACAAGCGACACTTTCATATAATACAAGTTATTCTATCATATTATTTTTTTATTTTCAATAGCTTTTTAATATTATTTATATATAAATAATGGCATTTTTTTATACAACTGCGACAATTTGTCCTGTAACCATCATTTATTCTGCCGCTTGGGTATCAATAACCTTTGCCGCGCGGATTTTTGCATGCTCATACATCATGGTTTCTCTTGTCTTTCCGTGAACGTTGAAGAAGAGAAGCGTTACGCCCTTCAAAAATCTGCCGATTGCGGGAGCAAGAGCAAAAACCGCCCACAATCCTCTGAGCATTGCGGGGTCTGTCTGAGGAATAACCTTTCCCGTGATGTCGAGAAGAGGTTCAAAATGGATTGCATCAATTATTACACCGCTGAGAACATTTGCAACCGCCGTGGAAATGAGCGTCATATAACCCATTGCGGCGGTGATCGTCGCTTCGTTACGCACGCCCGATTTCCACTCAACGTAATCATAGAGGTCACCGTTAAGAGCAGTGCTGCAATATCTCTGGATGCTGTTCACCGAACCGCAGCAAGTGAGTGCAAAGACAATCCAGATGAAGTTAAGTATGAAGTGTTCCTCACCGAATGGCTTGTAGCCGACAACCCACATAATAAAATAGCAGATGCCGCAGAATATATAGCTTGCCGCCGCAAGATTTCTGAGACCGAATTTCTTTGTGAGCTTCGGTGCAAGAGGAAGCACAAAATAGCTGGGAAGACCTGTGAAAAGTCCCGAAACCGAGCTGAGTGAAAGCTTACCCATACAGTTTATCCAGAAGAAGTTCTGAACCTTTTCGCCGGTACTCTTGCCGACTGCAAAGAAATTCTTGATGATAAGAACCCACATCGGTCTGCAGGTGCCTACGGTTTTAAACGTTTCGATAAGACCCATTTGCTTCATTTCTTCTCTCGAAGCAAGCGGCATTCTTTCTTTCAGAGCAAAGAAACCGTATATTCTGAATATGAGAACACAGCCGATGAAGAATGCCGCACCGCCTATGTAGACATATCGGGTCGGAACATTCAGAAAGTCAACAAACAACGGGAACAGCGACGGCAGCCAGACACCTAACAAGTCTGCATAGGCATCCGTTGCGATAAGACCGTTGCGTTCAGAAACGTTGGGAGTTATGTTATAAAGAATCGTCTGATAGCTTGTGTTATAAAAGGAATTTGCAATTGAACCGACATAATTGAAAAGGAAAAACCAGATAAACAATGTGAACTGACTCAATCCGTCGGGCAGAATCCACTGTGTAAATGACGAAAAAAACCAGAAAGGCAGGGTCAACAAAAGATACGGGCGTACCCGACCCCAACGCGTTCTTGTTCTGTCAATTACAAGGCCTGAAACAGCGTTGTCAATTGCATCAAGAATACCGCTGATTGTGCTGGCGGTAGTCCATGTTTTGGCGGAAATGCCAAGGAATGTTGTCGCGAAATAAAAAGATTCCTTATTTGTGAATGAATTCCAGTTAGTGTCACCGAATCCCGAAAGAATGTAGGCGACATAATGTTTGGGGCTGAGATAGCGTTTGTTCTGTTGGTCAAGATGTCTCTGAACTTTTTCCGAGTCAACGGATTGCCCGGCACCAACATTTGTTTTCTCGTCCAAAATATTCACCTTCCTTATAAAGCAGAGTATAAGTATCGATATTACTCCATAATAATCCTATTGTAGCGTACATTCTATAATATCGGCCAAAAAAAATCAAGCTTATTTAAGAAAAAAGTCTTGAATAAGCCTGATCGGTTATTTTTTATAATTCTATTTTGTCACTAAGAAGCGGTTTTTCGCTGATTGTTTTCCAGAAACTTCCTGCATAAATTTCAACCTGATAGGTCTCGTTTTTATTCAGTTCATCAAAGGAAACGCTCAGTTTTTCGGGCATCTCATAGAAATAATATTCGCTCCAGAGCGTTGTGTTGCGAACGGTTACTCCATCGCTGTTTTTTACAATAACATTGTAGTCATTGACATAAATATCATCAGTTTTTGCCTGGTCAAAAGTGACCTTGAAACCGTCCTCGGTCACATCCGAAATAACAGCCTTTGCGTTCTCGTCAAAGTAGGGTGCAACGGTTGTTTTATAGCGCGCATCCGTATAAAGGAACGACTTTACATCCCACGCAGCATCGATTTTCCATGTCATCGGGAAGAAGTTGGAAGTGATGAGGTCATAAGGATAAACCCTGACTCTCATGTCTGCATCAGCTTCAACAAAAAGCATCTGTGCCGCCTTTTCTTTTTCGGGAGGGATTGTACTGCAATACTTGTCAAACTCATCAAGTTCAAAGTAACTGAGAGTGCCCGTTCCGAGTGATGTGAAATGTCTCTGATGAATTGAACGGGGGTCATTTATAGGTGCATGCGAATGACCCGAGAAATCAATTATCTGCGGATAATTCATAAGAATATCGGTCAGCTCGTCCTCACCCCAGTTTGCACTGCCGTAAACAGTACCCATAATATGGGGGTGCTGGAAAAAGAAAATAGGCTTTCTGGGATCATCGGCGGCGGCTTTTTTCAGTTCAGCCTTGACCCACTCTCTCTTTGCATCGTCGAAATGACAACCGTTTGTAGTTGTTACGCTGATGAAGTGATATCCGTTGATAACTCTGTGTGTATCGGGATCCTGAGCATAGATTTCTTTGAATTTTTCAAGTGCCGCAGGCTCGCCCTCACCGTGAAATTCATGGCTTGCCATTGAGAGATTAACCGCGGTTTCCGGCTTGAGATATGTGTCGAGAGTGTCTTTGAACGCAATCATCTGAGCTCTTGAGCCGCTTGTTGCAAAGTCGCCGACCACATAAAGAGCATCAAGTCTTGAATACTCCTCTTTTTCGCTGAGTTCATATGCGGTTTTAAGCGCAAGCTCCATTCTTTCGCGCTCAACCGAATGTTCGTCTCTGTAATGCACGTCGCTGACAACCATAAATCTCAGCACGGGCTTGAAATTGCTGTCGAAAGCCATATTATACCCCTTTCAATATTTTACGGGGCTGTTTAAACAGCCCCGTTTGAGATTAATTTAATTCCGGATTAACCGAATAATGAGATAAGCCAGGTGAAGAGTGTGGGCATAGCTGCACCGATACTGGGAAGAAGGTTAGTAAGCATACCGATGAAATTAATTTCATTAACCCATTCCGAGAAATTGCCCCAGAATGTATTGAAATATTCTGAAATCTGAGCGAAGAAATCCTTATCGTTATTATCGGGCTTTTCTTCATTCTGAGCAGTTACTGCTTCGATGTTTATTTTATAGATCTCTGTTGTAAGGGTGCTGCCGCCTTCAACTATGATGTAATAATTTCTGTCGATGGGGAGAGCACCTGTGGTGATAACAGCAGACTTGTCTGCCTTGATTTCAACGTTTTCTATCTTTGATACAATAGCCTGGTTTTTGCCTTCTCTGACAGTTACTTTCCATGAACCTGTCTTGGGTGATTTGTCATCTGCAAGTTTGATTGTGATTTTATAACCGACATTATCCTTTGCTGACTTGAAGCCATAGCAGTCAATGTCACCGGTCTGTGAAATTGTACCACGGAGAGGCTTGTTGATTTCAATGGCATTGTAGAGACCGGGTTCGTTGTTGAATTCCTTCTCTGCATCAGAAACAGCCTGATAGAACACTCTTGTTCTGTATCCGCCCTTCTTGCCGTTGAGACCTTCAACCTTGAGCATATATTCTTTGCCGTAAACGCCGATAGCAACGCTCTTTACATACTCTGTGTTGCTGTCGATTTCGACTGAAGTAACCGGCTCTTCAATGAGAGTACCGTTCTTGCCTTCATAGTGAGTATAAAGAGTAGCCTTGAAGTCTGCGGGGGTATTTCCGTTATAGAGATAAACGTAGATTACGCCGTCCTTTGAGGGAGCAACTCTGTAGAAGTCAACATCCTTGTTCTCTGCGGTGTTCGATGATATTGTACCGTAATAGGTCTTTGCCGAACCGCTTGTTGAAAGCTCAAGATTTGTTGCTGTTGCAGCCTGATTGTTAGGCTCTTTCTCTGTAAGAGCGTTCTTGTCAAAGCTTGCGATAAGTGTGTACTCAAGAGTATCGCTGTGAATTGAAGCCATTTCCACCTTAACGAAATATGTAGCATTTGCAGTGATTGCAAACGAGGGAGAAACTGTTTCTTTTTCAGCGCCTGTTGATCTGAATGCGGCAATTTCTTCCTTTGCTGCATCCAGAACAGTAATTGCAAAGTAAGCAATGTCCTGATTTGCATCAACAATTTCATCGTGAGCAAGCGTTACGGTTGCAAGACCGTCTGCATCGGATGTAAATGAGAAAAAGTCTTCATCGTCTGCGGTGCCGAGAACACCCTTGATTTTTGTTGCAAAGCCGAAAGCTGTTGCAGTTTCATATGCGCCGTTGGGTTCTTTTTCTTCTGCAATTGCGTCTGCTGTTGCGGCGCTGCCTGTGACGGCAAAGCTCATAAGCATAACAATTGCCATAAGAAATGCAAGAATTGATTTTGCTTTTTTCATCTTTCTGTCCTCCTGTGTTTAATCAACAAAATTGATAAATGCATTTTATCATACTTTTTTATGATTGTCAAACCGAATAATATGCCAATTTTTTAATTTTCGGTTAACAAAATATTAATTATACTTGTCTTTCCGGATAAATTCCGCAGATTTTGTATTCACTTTTACCGGTGAACCCCATATATGTAGATTACAATCTCAATAATTTTTTTAAATATTTTATAAAATAATATCCGGGACACGGAAATGTGTCCCGGATGCAGTTAAATTAATACATTCCGCCGCCCTGAGCCGCCATTGCAGCTGCTGCCTGTGCCGCATCTGCTGCGGGGTCGGGCTTGTCGGTAACAAGGCTCTCTGTTGTGAGTACCATTGAAGCAACCGATGAAGCGTTCTGAAGTGCGGAACGGGTAACCTTTGTGGGGTCAAGGATACCTGCTGAAGCCATATCGCAGTAAACATCCTTAGCAAAGTCATAGCCGTAGCCTACCTTGCCGCTTTCGTGGATGGCATTGATGATAATTGAACCCTCAAGACCTGCGTTAGCCGCAATCTGGCGCACGGGCTCTTCAAGTGCCTTGAGAACAATCTTGATGCCTGTTTTTTCGTCAGCATCGTCTGTTGTTTCAAGAAGTGCCTTGACGCTGCCTACAGCATTGAGAAGTGCAACGCCGCCGCCTGCAACACAGCCTTCTTCAACAGCTGCCTTTGTTGCTGCAAGAGCATCTTCAATGCGGAGTTTCTTTTCCTTCATTTCGGTTTCTGTTGCCGCACCAACCTTGATAACAGCAACGCCGCCCGAAAGCTTTGCAAGTCTTTCCTGAAGCTTTTCTCTGTCGAAATCCGATGTGGTGTTTTCTATCTGAAGCTTGATCTGTGCAACTCTTGATGCGATATCATCCTTATCGCCTGCACCGTCAACGATAATTGTGTTTTCTTTTGAAATCTTGACCTGACGAGCTCTGCCGAGCTGTGCAAGCTGGGTATCCTTGAGTTCAAGA